>DAHWIP010000054.1:0-9104 GCA_027344975.1 Phycisphaerae bacterium | reverse complement strand
CGGCATTAAAAGTCCCGTTCGGGCCAAACAGGTCGCCGGTCACTTTGCCGATCTTCTGGCTGCGGCGCTCAAGCACCCCACTTACCGCGCATGGGCATCTTTGCCTCCGTATCCGCGCCTTACCGCGGAACTGAGTGCCGTGCTCAGGGCCAATCCCGCCAAAGCCTCCGAGCCGTCCGGCCCCGCAATAGCCGGATGGCACGAGCAGAAAATCAGCCCGACACAACGCCTGTTCATCGCGCCGGGCGGCAGGCAGCGCCTGCAATTTACGCTTGTTCATCCATTAAATGGTCACGCCTGCTTTCTGTGCGATCAGGAGTTGCGAGTCGGAATATTCCTGCACACCGTCCATTCCAGCGATAATATTTTACGGCGCCCCGCCTCCGGATTTTTCAATCTGATCAGATATAACACCGATTATCTCGGTCCACACACATGGATCTACTCACGTCAAACAGATGATATTTCCCTGGCGCCCAACTGGTTTACCAACACGAATCAGATATACGCCGCGCCTCGATTCCCCGCATCTATTGCTACCGCCGGAGGAAAATTACGGGCCTCCGCCGGTGGCAACCCGACGCGAGACGATCCTGTGCAGTACCTGCCCCCGGAGGCTGCGGTCTACGTGGCGGCATTGCTCGGCTGCCGCCTGCCAACTGTGCGGGAGTGGCAGGCGGCCTATCGGCAAAACCGGGCGACGACTACCGCAGCTCTGTTACCCGGCCGTGCGCTGGCGTCTTATGTTGCCTATCTGAGACGTGAGGATTCCACCCTCGACGCCCGGCTTCCTACACCCCGGTTTTGGGATATCTTCGGCAGTTCCGCCCCCGCCCTGCGGGCGTATCGAAATGACTATGGCACTGGTGGAACCAACCGCATATTCTTCCGGCCAACTGGTAATGGCGGCACATCTCGTGCATTTGCCAATCTCGTCGGTAACGTGGCGGAGTATGTATTTAATGATACTGGGGCCTATTCCAGATCGCTGAAACAATGGTATAAAAATCCCAAAACACTCACGGCAGCGTCCGTCCAATCCATTCTGACGGCTCGGGCGATGAAACACTTTTATGTCATCGGCGGTTCCGCCCTGACACCTCTGGGAAAGATATCTCCCGATACACCGATCACCATTAATTGGGCCACGCGTCGGGCGAAGCGTGGATTTTCGGATGTCGGAATCCGCCTCGCCTACCGGCGCCGCGTGCTGACGCCCCAGCAACTTCTCGCCAGACTCATCCGCCGCAATCATTACGCCGGGGCCGGATGATTCCACCCGGGTTCCGTAGCACATCTCGCGGATAAAGGCTCGGTCAGGGGTGCCTCAGTAGGTCTTGATGTTGATGGTTGCACTTGAAAGACCCCGGGCATGAGCCGTCACCCTAATAACGCCCGGCGTATGGCCGGCGCGAACCAGTACCATGCACAAGCCGTCAAAAGCACGACGCCAGTCGGCAATATTCATTTCATGACTTACCGGATCGCCGTTACCAACCCCTGCAATCTCACCCGCCCCGGTTACCTGGAAATGCACCCGGTTTGACGCACCGGGCACAACCTGGCCGTGGGAGTCAACCACTTCAACGGCAATCGGGGCTATGCTCTCCCCGTCCGCCTTGAGATGCGGGAATTCATCGATCAGTCGCAATGCTATGGCCGGCCCGGCCGTATGCAGGCTCATGTGGGCAACCTCGCGTCCCGCATCGAATCCCTTGGCCGTTAATGTTCCCGGTTCATACGGAACCGTCCACGAGAGAAATCGATATTGTGGCATGGATTTAGACCCCAACGATTTGCCGTTCAAATAAAGGGTGACGCGAGCGCAGTTGGAATAGCAGTGAATTAGAATCGGTTTACCAATCCTGCTGGCGTTAAATGTCCATGCCGGAAAAATATAGATCGATGGCTTTTTCCGCCAACATGCACGCCAATAGTAGTAGCACGGCTTGGGGAAACCGCACAAATCCATCGCACCGGTTTGACTCGTCACCTCCGGCCAACCGAATGGATTCGGTTCGCCCCGGTAATCAAAACCTGTCCAGACAAAAGCCCCGGCCACAAAGGGATGGGTCACGACCGGCGGCCATGAAAGCCACGGCTCATGGTTTGAAAACCAACTGCGTGGATGACGAAGTCTGGCGCCGTATTCCGAACAAAGTCCGGTCTTACGGCTGGTTTTCAGTACCCCGCGAGCGCTGAAACAATTGAAGTCTTCACTGCCGAAGATCATTTTATCCGGATATTCCCGGTGCAATCGCGTATAAAGGTTGCAGCTATAGTTAATACCCAGCAAGTCCTCAACGCTGAGAAATCCCTCTCGCGTATACCCATTGTTCATGGCGCAGCTCACCGGCCGCGTCGGGTCAAGACGGTGAACCAGTTTCTGCATCGCCGCAAAAATTCTCGCCCCCTCGGCAGTCCCCTGGAGCGCATTTTCCTCGTTGCACATCGACCAGAAAATAACGCACGGATCATTCCGCTGCTGCAGAATCATGGCACGCAGATCGGACAGGTTGGAATAAGGTGTTCCCGGGGGCGACTTGGGCGTCCACGCGTCCCCGAGATGCCGATTCTCGTCCATCACCAGCATGCCGAGATGGTTGCACGCGCGATAAAACGCCGTCGGCAGGGGGTTATGGGCCGTGCGATACGCGTTGCATCCCATCGCTTTCAATTTCTTTATCCGCCATGTCCACAGATTGTCCGGCACTCCAATCCCCACACCCGGAAAATCCTGATGATTGCACATCCCCTGAATTTCCACATGTCGGCCATCCAGAAAAAATCCATGATCCGGATCAAATCGCAGCGTCCTTATCCCGAAAGTCGTCCGCTTCTCATCCACGGCAGACTGATGAACTGAAAGTATGGTTATTAAATGATACAGATTCCGATGCCCCAGAGACCATATCTTCGCACGCGCTAACGTCAAATGCTGAACAAATGTCTCTGTTGCTCCAGCCCCCAGATGTTCCCTTGTCGAAACGCTCGCCACGCGCTTTCCGGCCGTTCCCCGAATACTGGATTTCAGAATGAATGACCGTCCCGAGCGGTGTGCGTTTTGAACCGTTGTTTGAATCGTGATCATCGCATCGGCCGTATCCCCGGCTGAATTCTGTCGGATCGCTCCCATGACTCGGCTGATGGCGAAAGTTCCCCAGGGCGCCACATGCAGTCGGTTGGTCACAATAAGCTTTACATGCCGATAGATGCCTCCCCCCTGATACCACCACCCCTCATTCCATCTGGGATCAACATAAACCGTCACAATATTTGGCGCTCCGTAGCGTACCATGCGACTGATGTCATATCGAAAAGCCGTATAGCCGCTCGGATGCTGCCCCACCAAATGCCCGTTGATAAATACAATTGCGTCGCGGTATACGCCCCCGAAATTCAACCAGATCGTCTTACCCCGATCGGATGAAGGGATATTCAATGTTCGCTTATACCACGCCGGATAAACCGGCAACGATCCGGCGCGGACACTGGCCCGATGAGTTATATGCCCCGCGATAATATAGTCATCGGGTAACTGCGTGTTTTCCCATTTCGCTCCGGGCCCGGGGCATTTCAACTCCGCCACAGCCGCAGAACTCAGCACAGGTTTAACCGCCCGCTGCGTCGCATTCGTCAGGCGGCATATCTTCCAGTGCATGTCCAGACTCGTAACCGTTCGCGCCGATACAGCGCTTACCCCGGCCATGGTACCAAGAAGTAATGCGGTTAAAGCTCGGGTAAAATAGTTGAAACTCAAGGGTGATTCTCCTCGTAATCTGATGGTGCTCCATAACTATCCGGCACTGCCAATCTGCAGATCACAGCTCGCGGACAGATCATCGTGCGTTTCGGTTGATGATCACTCTGCGCGGCCGATCCCGCGTTCAGCATACGCGACATCAGCACCTTGAAACGGCCTCGCCGGTTTGCTCTCCATCGGAAATAGACATTCTCGTCAGGCTCCATGTAGCGGCAATTGACGATGTATCAAACGGACGCAACCTCCATATTTAATAGCGGAGCTGACCGTAAGGCGACGTCAAGAAAGATAGCGCTGGCCTGTCCGATCGTCAAGCCGCACTCAAAAGGGGCGAGCCGGTTGCAGATGCGGATTCAATCTGTTACGCTCGGCAAGGTACAGGGCAAGGGTGATTGACGCATGACCAAGCTGCGATGGGGGTGCTGCTGTGCCGCAGCGGGGTGATTCATATAGCCGTCATCCACAGGGATTGATCCTGCTGATCAACGGCGGCTCATCGAGCCTGAAACTGGCGGTGTCAACTTTCAGCCTTCCGCCGCGGATGATCTTCCGGGAAGCGATCGATTTTTCAGTCTTCAATATCGGGCGCCGGCGAAGTTCCACCCAGCATGGGATCGTCCACGTTCCGCGCGCGACCATCGGCAAATTAACCACGATGATTCGTTCCGCCCTGACGCGGCACGCTATCAAACCCCACGCTATCCAGGCAGTCGGGCAGCGAATTGTGCTCGCAGGGCCGGCGCTGGATCGGCATCAGGTCATTACCCCACGGGTGCGACGGCAGTTGAATGAGCTAATTGAATTTGACCCGCAACATCTGCCGATGGAATTGGCTCTCCTTGACGCGTGCAACATGCTTCTGCCTGATGCCCTGTCAATTGCATGTTTTGATTCGGTGTTCCACAACACGATGCCAACGGCGGCGAAGGTGCTGCCGATTCCGTGGCGTTATTTTGGGCGGGGTGTGCGGCGGTACGGATTTCATGGTCTTTCATATGCATCGCTTCTGCGGCAACTTCAAAGGCTGGCCCCTGCGGCATCCCGCGGGCGGGTGATCATGGCGCATCTGGGGTCGGGATGCAGTCTGGCGGCTCTGCGGGGCGGAAAAACCGTCGCAACCACCATGGGCTTTACCCCCCTTGCGGGGGTGACGATGGGGCATCGCACCGGGGATATTGATCCGGGTGTGGTCCTGTATCTGATGAAACGCGAAAATATTTCTCACGCCGGCATGGAGGCGTGGATGAACGCCAATTGCGGGCTGGCGGGTATTGCGGGCAGCGGCGATATGAAAGTCTTGCTGTCGCGGCGAGATCAACGGGCCCGGTTGGCTGTGGATATATTCTGCCGCCGGATCGCGGGACAGATTGGTGCTTACGCGGCGGAGCTTGACGGAGTTGACGCACTGGTTTTCAGCGGCGGGATCGGGGAACATTCGCACATGATTCGGCACCATATTACAAGCCATCTGGGACACCTCGGCATCCGACTCCATGCGTCGGCGAATCGCCGCGGAGCGGAGAAAATCAGCCCCCCCGGCACAGGCCCCACCGTCTGGTGCCTCAAAACGGATGAAGAGCTGGAGATGGGACACATTACCGTTGATTTACTGCGAACAGGAGTGACACATGGCAAAAAACACCACACGCGCCAAACGCAATAGCGTCGAGAAGGGAGGCGCCAAGGGACATGACCATCGGCCGATGTCCGCGACCGAAAGTCTGAGCGACAGGGAAATTCGGTTGATGGATGCCTATTGGCGGGCGGCAAACTATCTTTCTGTGGGGCAGATTTATCTGCTGGCCAATCCACTGCTCAAGGAAAAGCTTGATCTGAGCCACATCAAGCCGCGGCTGCTGGGGCATTGGGGAACGACGCCGGGACAGAACTTCATCTATACGCATCTGAATCGGATTATTAAATTGCATGATCTGAACATGATCTACATCTCCGGCCCGGGACACGGGGGGCCGGCGGTGGTCGCGCATACGTATCTTGAGGGGACCTACAGCGAGATTTACACGCACATTACGCAGGATGAGGCGGGTCTGGCGAAACTGTTTCGGCAGTTCAGCTTTCCCGGCGGAATACCGAGCCATGTCGCCCCTGAAACGCCCGGGTCGATTCATGAAGGGGGCGAGTTGGGATATTCGCTGGCGCACGCCTGCGGTGCGGTGTTGGACAACCCGGATCTGATAGCAGCATGTGTGGTCGGTGACGGGGAAGCTGAGACGGGGCCGCTGGCAACGTCGTGGCACATTAATAAATTCATCAACCCCGCCGGCGACGGTGCGGTGCTGCCGATTCTGCATCTCAATGGGTACAAGATCAGCAATCCGACGGTACTGGCCCGTATCAGCCGCGAGGAATTGATGTCGCTGATGCGGGGGTACGGATGGGAGCCGATTGTGGTGGAGGGGCATGAACCGGTGAGCATGCACCGAAAGATGGCGCAGGCATTGGATGAGGCGGTGCGGAAGATACGGGAATACCAGCGCCGGGCCCGCCACGGCCGGGCCGAGGTGGAAAGGCCCCGCTGGCCGATGCTGATTTTCATTACGCCCAAAGGATGGACGGGGCCGAAGGAAGCCGACGGCAAGGCGGTGGAAGGCACCTTCCGGGCGCACCAGGTTCCGCTTTCAAGTCCGGCGCAAAATCCGCGGCATCTCAAGGCATTGGAGGCATGGCTTCGCAGCTACCGTCCTGATGAGCTCTTTGATGCTGACGGTCGGCTGCAACCGGAGATCGCAGCGCTGGCGCCGGTGGGAGAAAGACGCATGAGCGCCAATCCGCACGCCAACGGGGGTGCCCTGCTGAAAGACCTGCGTCTGCCCGATTTCCGTCGATATGCCGTTGATGTGCCTGCGCCGGGATCGGTTGATGCGCAGGACACACTGGTTCTCGGCGGATATCTGCGGGATGTGATCAAGCTTAACGCCGATATGCGAAATTTCCGCATTTTCGGCCCCGACGAAACGATGTCGAATCGTCTGAGCCGTGTGTTTGAGGAAACCGTTCGCCAGTGGGATGCGGAAATCCGCCCCGGCGACGAGTTTCTCTCATCCAACGGGCGGGTGATGGAAGTGCTCAGCGAACATCTCTGTCAGGGATGGCTGGAGGGGTATCTGCTCACCGGTCGTCACGGCCTGATCAACAGCTATGAGGCGTTTATTCATATTGTTGATTCCATGTTTAATCAACACGCCAAATGGTTGAAGGTGACACGGGGACTGGCCTGGCGGCGGCCGCTGGCCTCGCTGAATTACCTGCTTGCATCGCATGTGTGGCGCCAGGATCATAACGGCTTTACCCATCAGGATCCGGGATTTATTGATCATGTGGTTAATAAAAAGGCATCGGTGGTGCGGGTCTATCTTCCGCCGGACGCCAATTGCCTTCTGTCGGTGATGGATCATTGCCTGCGGTCGCGGCATTACGTCAATGTGGTGGTGGCGGGGAAGCATGATGCTCCGCAGTGGCTTTCGATGGATGATGCGGTGCGGCACTGCACCGCGGGGATCGGCATCTGGCCGTGGGCGAGCAACGATGAAGGCGGCGACCCGGATGTGGTGATGGCTGCGGCCGGGGATGTGCCGACGCTGGAAACGCTCGCAGCGATTTCGCTGGTGAGAGAATTCCTGCCGGAATTGAAAATCCGCTTTATCAATGTGGTGGATCTGATGCGGCTGGAACCGTCGGATGAACATCCGCATGGGCTGGCGGATAAAGATTTCGATGTGCTCTTCACGACCGACAAACCGATCATCTTCGCGTATCACGGGTACCCTTGGTTGATCCATCGACTCACCTACCGGCGGACGAATCATCGCAATCTGCATGTGCGCGGTTATAAGGAGGAAGGGACGATTACCACGCCGTTCGACATGGCGGTTCTCAACGATATGGATCGCTTTCATCTTGCGGGGGATGTGATTGATCGGTTGCCGCAGCTTGGTTCACGGGCGGCCTATTTCAAACAAGCGCTGCGGGATAAACTGCTGGTGCACCGCGAGCATCTGCTGCGGAGCGGGATGGATCTGCCGGAGGTGGCGCAGTGGCGCTGGAAGGGGTCGAAAGGGTGACCGCGGAGGGATGTCCTTCGGGGGCCTGGCCGGTCGATCATGCCCCGCTGCTGGTGTAATTGCGTGTGGCGTAATCGATCATCTGCACCACAAGGGCTGTCCAACCGGTCTGATGAGATGCCCCGATTCCCGCGCCGTTATCGCCGTGATAATACTCATTGAACTGGATAAGGTCTTTCCAGAGCGGGTTTTGTTGAAACATCGCCTGGCCGCCGAACGCGGGGCGCCGGCCGTCTTTTCCAACGGTGAAGATGCTGATCATCCGGCGGCAGAGGTCCTCGGAAAGTTGCAGCAGATTGATCTTATCTCCTGAACCGGACGGATTATTGACCGTGACCGAATCGCCATAAAAGCGGTTGTAGGTTCGCAGGGCCGTGATCAGCAGGTAGTTGGTGGGAAACCATACCGGGCCCCGCCAGTTGGAATTGCCGCCGAAAAGGCCGGAAGTGGATTCGGCCGGTTCGTACTGGACGGTCAGTTCGTGGCCATCGAGCCGAAGGTGATAGGGGTTATTGAGATAATATTTTGACAGCGACCGCACACCGTAGGGGGAGAGAAATTCATTTTCATCCACGACCCGTGCGAGCACGCGCTGCAGGCGATGCTGATTGGCGATGCTCAGCAGGAGCCGCTCGCCGTCAGCGGAGGTGCTGATACCGACACACTCGTTGCCGACGCGCTGGCGCATATCGGCGGAATGCCAGCGATCCTTGAAGGCGGGCAGGTTGACGAACCAGCTCTTTTCCAGAATCTGCACGGCATAAAGGGGGATGATGCCGACATTGGAACGCAGCCGGAGTGGAATCACGGTGCGGCCTTCATCGCTGGTGATTTTGTCGTAATAAAACCCGTCCTGCGAATCCCAGAGGCCGCTGCCCCCTTCGACGGGCGCGTTGATCGCTTCGGAGATGGCGAGGAAGTGGTCGAAGAATTTCAGGGCCAGGTGACTGTAGGTGGGGTCCACCTGGGAGAGTTCTATGGCGATGGTCATCATGTTGAGGCAGAAGAGGCCCATCCAGCCGGTGCCATCTGCCTGTTCCAGCGAGAGGCCGTTGGGCAGGGGCTGACTGCGGTTGAATATGGAAATATTATCCAATCCCAGAAATCCGCCCTGAAAGATGTTTTTACCCACGCTGTCCTTGCGATTAACCCACCAGACAAAGTTAATCAGCAGCTTATGGAACATGCGTTCGAGAAATTCATGATCCCCTTTCTTCTTGCGTCGCTTTTCATTGTTATAGATGCGCCAGGTGGCCAGC
>DAHWIP010000053.1:0-9207 GCA_027344975.1 Phycisphaerae bacterium | reverse complement strand
GGACTAAATGGCTATTGACCTCGTGCCGTGCCACTGCGATGGATATCCTCCGCGTTGGCCGCGCCGGCGAGATAACCTCGGCATGGATCCGCGGGCTTTTCATCAACTCGGCGAGAATCCGCTTGACAAATGCATTTGTATCTGTATATTCTGTAATGACAGAAATGGAGGACGCCATGAAGAAGCTCGACCCGGTTCAGCAGAAATTCATCCTTCATTGGGGTGAGATGGGAACGCGCTGGGGCATCAACCGCACCATGGCCCAGGTGCACGCCCTGCTGTTTATCTCGCCCAAACCACTCAACGCCGAGGATATTGTCGGGGCCCTTGGGGTGGCCCGCTCAAACGTCAGCAACAGTCTGCGCGAATTACAGGGGTGGGGAATCGTCCGTCTGGTGCATATTCTGGGGGATAAACGCGATCATTTTGAGTCCATCCGCGATGTCTGGGAACTTTTTCGGATCATCATGGATGAGCGTAAACGCCGCGAGATCGATCCAACCTGCCAGATGCTGGAAGAGTGCATTGCGCAGGCGGCGGACCATCCGCATACCGACGAATACACCGTTGCACAACTGAAGGAATTGCGGGAATTCATGACCACGACATCAAACTGGTACACGCAGGTCCGCCAATGGCCGACCGGTACCCTGGTTCGATTCCTCAAGCTCGGCGGCGCGGTGGCCAAACTGCTGCGCCTGGGGCAATGAGTTTTTTTTGGGGAGTGATTTCTGTGAAGACTGAAATAACAGATATCGCAGATATTCAAGGCTGGGTTCTCTACGATGCCGACTGCCCCTTCTGTCGCCAACTGGCAAGCTGGGGTCGGCGGACGCTCCAGCGCCGGCGGTTGGCTCTTGAACCCCTCCAAACGCCTTGGGTGCGCCAGCGGCTGCAGATGCCCGAAAAGCAACTGCTTGCTGAAATGCGGTTTCTCCTGCCTGATGGAAAATGTTTCGGTGGGGCTGAAGCCCTGCTTGAAATCGCGCGGCATGTCTGGTGGGCAAGGCCGATTCGGCTTTTCGCCCGCGTCCCCGTAGTTCGGTCTGGCCTGCACGCCGCCTACCGATGGGTGGCCGCCAATCGCGGGTGCACAGGCGGTCGCTGTGCTCAGCATCTTGAGCGAGCGCACGGGCATCCCATCCGCCTGCATCTCGGCGATTTTCTTCCACTGACGTTGCTGCTGATGGCGGCATTTTCCCTGCGGCCGCTTTTGGCTCGATGGATGTGGATGTGGGCGATTGCGATGGCGCTGTTCGCCGGATTGAAATGGATAAGTTTGCGGCTACCCGCCGCTGCCACAAACGCTCCGCCGCCACGCAGACGCCTGCTGGCCTATTTATTTGCGTGGCCGGGAATGGATGCAGCAGCGTTTATGAATCGCGAGAAGCGAGCCACCATGCCCGGACGGCAGGACTGGATAGCGGCCGCCGTTAATATAACCTCCGGCGCGATTCTGCTCTGGGGGATTGCCCGTCTGCTGATCGGAACTGATCCTCTCATCGCCGGCTGGATCGGCATGGTCGGCATGATCTGCATGCTGCACTTTGGTTTCTTTGACCTGCTCTCGGTGGCGTGGCGCCGGCGTGGCGTCCGGGCAGTGCCCATTATGTGCAAGCCCCTTGCCGCCACGTCGCTGGCGGAGTTGTGGGGGCGACGCTGGAATCGCGCCTTCAGCGATCTGGCCAATCCGCTCGTCTTCCGGCCTCTGCGACGGCGTACCAACACGGTCGCAGCAACGGTGGTGACCTTCGCCCTGTCCGGCTTGCTGCATGAACTGGCGATCTCTCTACCCGCAGGCGGCGGCTACGGTCTGCCCACCTGTTATTTTCTGTTTCAGGCCATGGGCGTCCTCATCGAGCGAAGCCGACCGGGCCGAAGATTTCGTCTCAGCACGGGGACGCGGGGGCGGGTGTTTATGCTGACGTTTCTTGTCCTGCCGCTGCCGCTGCTCTTTCCGCCGGTATTTATCCGGCATGTCATCTTGCCGCTGCTCTCCAGCATCGGAGCCACATAGGAGTCCACATGCATACCAACGATCTGATAATCTGCCTCCAGCTTGCCGGCGTTTTGCATCTCGGGCTGCTCTGCGCGGGGTTTACCATGCCACGGGTGGTGTCACTCCGGCAGCATCTCGCCCCCGTGCCGATTTTTGTGCGGCGGCTCTTCTGGGTTTACTACACGTTTATCGGCTTGTGTCTGATCGGCTTCGGCGCATTGACGTTTATTTTCGCGCCACAACTGGCGGCTGGCAGTGGACTGGCGCGGGCCCTGTGCGGATTCTTTGCCCTTTTCTGGCTGCTACGGCTCGCCGTGGCCCTGTTTGTGCTCGACGTGCGACCCTATCTGACGAGCGGCTGGCTGCGATTGGGGTACCACGCCACGAATATTGTATTTTCAATTTTTCCGATGGTCTATGCATGGGCGGCGCTGCGGCCCTGATGCCTGACCGTCAATAGAAAGGATCTACGATGAAATCGATTGTCATCGCCGGTGGGACGGGTTTTCTGGGACAGCGGCTTGCGGCCCACCTGCAACATGCCGGTTACGATATCACGCTGCTTACCCGGCGTCGCCAAGCCGTCCCAGCGGGAATGAAACAGTTGGACTGGGACGGCCGATCTCCGGGCACCTGGGCTGCTGCCTTGGAAGGGGCCACGGCGGTGATTAATCTTGCCGGCCGGTCGGTCAACTGCCGATACAACGCCCGCAATCGCGATCTGATTCTCAATTCCCGCATCGAGTCCACCCGGGTGATCGGGCAGGCGATTGCGCAGTGCACGAAGCCTCCGGGTGTCTGGCTTAATGCGAGCACAGCGACGATCTATCGCCATACGTTTGGCCCGCCGTGGGGTGAAGATGGCCAGATCGGCGCCGACCCCGCGGCCAAAGATGCATTTTCAATCGAGGTGGCCGTCGCATGGGAGGCGGCCCTGTTTAACAGCGTCACCCCGGCGACGCGAAAAGTCGCCCTGCGCACCGCCATGGTGCTCGGGTGTGATATCAACAGCGTTCTGCCGATGTTGCGGAAGCTCTCACGCATGTGTCTCGGCGGCAGTCTGGCCGGCGGCCGGCAATATGTCTCGTGGATTCACGAAACCGATTTTTGCCGCGCTGTTGAGTGGTTGATCCACGATGCGAATTTTTCCGGTCCGGTGAATGTGGCGGCGCCCCATCCCGTTACCAACGCGGAACTGATGCAGACGGTTCGGACGGTTTGTGGGCGGCGTTTCGGGGTGCCGACGCCGCGACTGCTGCTGGAATTGGGTGCGGTATTTCTGCGTACCGAGACGGAACTTGTTATTAAAAGCCGCCGGGTGATTCCGCAGAAATTGCTTGCGGCCAGTTTCGAGTTTCGGTTCCCGCAATTGCGAGGAGCGGTGGAGGATCTCAATCGGCAGCTGGCTGGTTCTGAAAGGGGCTGATGCCGGCGGGGGGCCCATTTCCCAACTCCCGCCGACGGCTACCAAGCCGGGCAGTGGCGCTTTAATGGGCACATCTTACAATGGGGCCCCTTCTTTGCTTCGTACCTCCGGCGTGCGATCGCTGCAAAAACTTCTTCCAATTGCCTGGGAGCCCTCTCCCTCAGGTCACGCGCCCTTAACTTTAGAGATTTTTCGGGTGCAAAAACAGGCACCAAATCAACCCTGTCTATCATTGAGCCTTCCTCTATTCCCATGAGGCCGGCGGAGGCTTGGAGTGTGTACTCACGAATTTTTTGCTCTGGGATATCCGCGTATGTCTTCCACTCCTTCAGCACCAATGCGCCGTCGCGATCCTCAACGAGCGCGTCGATGACACCATCCACCATTCCGCTATTGCTCACGTAATGGTAATGGCTCTCCACCCGGACTACTTTCCTGCATGTCCGCATCAGGTCCCGCGTAATCTTTTCAAACCCTTTTTCTATTTTCATCACGAGAGGTCGCGGAATGCTTCGCAGGGGAGAATCCCCGAGCCGGAGCCCATCCTGGAAAAATTCTTGGAAATTCGTCCCATCGGGCCACGGCCATGCGGAAAGAAACATGTCAAGGGCTTTGTGCATCCGTGATCCCATGCTTTGATTCTTCGACCAAAGAGGAAGAAATCGCCCCTCGTGGTAGGCCGCAAACCTTAACGGACATTGGGTGTACAGATCCAAGTGGGTCGCGGCCACCACCAGCGGGGCTGAGGAAACCGCCTGTACGCGCCTGACGTGCACCTCCGGCCGACCCGCCCGTGTACGCTGCGCCGGTGGCAAGGGTACGGCCAGCGCCTTGTCGGCTGCGGACAGTCCATTTTGCGCGTGAACAAGCACGAGAAGCTCCTGTGCCCGCGTCATGGCCACGTAGGCCAACCGCGCATCTTCTGCACTGTTTTCCTTAGGAAAAGATTTACCCAGCTTCATGACCAACACAATCGGAAACTCCAAACCTTTCGCTGCGTGAATGGTCATCACTTGGACGGCGTCTTTATCGCTTGCGACCGCTGCGGTGGTTGCCACGTCACGGTCCTGCGTCTTCTCCAGCGCCGGCCAGGCATCATCGAAGCTCAACGAACTCACGCGGTCCACTGCATCGGCCGCCATGGCGAGGGGGCGCAGGCCTCGCATTGCGGCAAAGTCACCCTTGCGGAGCGCCCGGCGAATCAACGCCCCAACTCGGGGATGTCGATATACGCGGTTCAGTACTTCGCGGGGCCTCCACGACGGAGCGCCGGCAGCGGATCCGTCAAGAATTGTTCGCTCCATGGTTCTTTGGGCACTGGTGGCGTGAAACTGAAGCTTCAAGCCAAATTTCTGCGCCTTTTGCTCGAGGGAGCGGGTCGCCGTGGAAGTGAGGCTTCTGCAAAGGATGGCAACGCTCGATGAACGGATCTGGGGCTCAGTGCATAGCAGGGTCGAGATGAACTGCAGCGCTTGGTCTGTGGTCCCTCGGTAAACAAGATTGGGCTTGCTCCTCTCCGCCCTAGCAGCCTTCAAGTGCTTGAGCGCCCCAGTCTGCTTGAGGGTCGGCAACCGCCGCGATAGAAAACGGTACGCCTTATCCAGTATTGGCTGCGTAGAGCGAAAATTCCTCGTCAGAAAGTACCGTTTGGCCCCTTTCTCACGCGTGGCAACCTCGATTTCGGGACTTGCGCCCCGCCATTCATAAATTTGCTGGCACGGATCTCCGACAGCCCAAAGACTTTTCCCCGCTAAGGCCCGCAAAATCGCAAATTGTGATTGGCTTGTGTCTTGGAACTCGTCCACCAGTACCGCGTCGAACCGGGAGGTGAACTCTCGCCGAGCCACCGGTGATTCCCGTAACAGGTTCGCCAATGACCGGCGCAATTGGTCGTAGTCGATGAAACCTAATTCCTCGGTTTTCTGCCGGTATCTTTCCACACAGGCCTTAAGGCACTCCAGTATTTTGTCCCAACTATTAAAGCCAAAATAAAAAAACAGATTCGCGGTGCCATCCCACCTCTTATCGAGTGCGTAGGACAGAGATTCGCTAAGTCGCCCCTCCAAAATGTGCCGTTCTTCAGGAGTCGCCGCCATTTCCGTGCGAAGGGCGGACTCCAACAGCGACTGGATGCCCTTGGCCTCTTTGAATCGCTGAGCTAAATACCACTGGATCTTCTCCCCGGAGCACCAGGTCTCCAACGCGCACTCCCGGAGCAAGACGCGCTGTTCCTCACCCCCGATCATCTGATATCGAGGTAGCCACCCTTTCTGGGCCGCTTCGCTCGCCAAATCGGAAATCAGAGCATCAATTGTTGAGATTCGTAGCCCCGCCGCGCGGTCGCCTATCCGCTGCCTTGCCCGATGGAACAGCTCCGCCGTGGCCTTCTTCGTGAATGTCGTCACGGCGATTCGTTCGGGGCGCCGCCTCTGTCTACCTACGAGCCAAGCAATCCGCTCGCAAAGTGTCTTGGTTTTCCCGGTCCCGGCACCCGCAATGACGTACGCCACCGACCCACGATGCGAAACCGCGGCCTGCTGCTCCCGAGTCAGCCTGTCCTGATTCATTAGCATCTGCCTGAAATAAGGATTTTCCCCTCGCGGGGCGACTCCGTCAAGGCAAATGTGCCGTTCCCTGAGCCCGTTGCGATGTTGATATTTCGGCGTCGCGGCATGCTGATGCCGGCATTTGGAGAGCACGGATATCTCACAATTGGATCCTTCGGCTGCGTCGTTCTCTCTCGGCGTTCCTTTGGGGGCATGTGGTCCACGGTCAGGCCCATGGTAAGATTGCCGGGCTGAAAAGGCCGTGAATGTCCGAGAAGATTTTCAGTGGTGTCTCGCCACGAGCACGACGAGATGCGCACTGAATCCGGCGGCCGCAACCAGCAGCAACCACCGAATGCCCCCGCCCCTTGGTGTCGCTGCGATGATGAACTGCGCCCCTGACGTTAATTTACTAATTATTCATTCTGCGCAGAGCCATGCGCTGCACCAACGTAAGCCGACCGGTTGACGTGCGCGTATTAGAACCCCGCGATGCTGTGTTGTTTGCAATTTCGTCAGAGGCGATAGTGCTAGCCAGACGCACCATCCCATTTTTATCGCGCCTGAGGCAAAACTGCCTCAGCTTGATTGGCTGTCCATATCGGATGCGACTTCAGCGATAAAATTGCAACCCATACGCCTTGAAGCCCGGGGAAAGCTTCCACATAGGCTTCCACACCACCGAGCCATCGTTGTGTCCGATATTAGCTCCATCCGGGATGCCGTTGCTTCCGAGATGGTTACTGTATATGCCATGGCCCCAAACGCTGTTAACATTGAAGGAGCCGTTCTGGGAGGTGACCATATCGGTGATCAAAATAGTGTCCGAGGGGCTGTTCGGAGCTTGGGTGTAAAGACCGTCGTCACCGTCCTGATAGTTGTGGTTTGTGACTTGGAGCGTGAGCGGATTGATCCATCTGCCATATTGATTAGCGCCAATGTTCGACCCGTTGAGCACAAGCACACCGTTGGGGCGCTTGTACCAATACATATAATCGGTATACACTCCCCACCAAGTGCCCAGCATGTTCATCTGTCTCGGCCACTCTGGCGAATCAGCGTTAAAGCGTTTGAGTGGAAGATGTTTTGTGAGATAAGGGATCAAGTCGGGTAGATAGCCCGGGTAGCCTTCGGGGCCACGGAGTGCGAACGGACTGTTCGGTGCCAGCGGTGGAGCCGGGTCCGGGCAATACATAAATGCAGGGTCGAGTAATATACCCTCGACGTACAGCGCCGCTGGTCCCCATGCTGGGTAGCTATTGCTGCCTTTGGCAAACCAGCCCATCCCACCCATCGGGTAAGTGTATCCATAGGATGGCGGGTATTGGTTCCGCTGGCTTTGGGCGTATTCTAGGCAACCTTGAATCAGCGAGCGGATATTCGAGGAGCAGACCGTACGAAGCGCCTGTTTGTGCGCTTGGGCCAACGCGGGCAAAAGGAGCGAAATAAGAACCGCGATGATGGAAATAACGACCAAGAGTTCCACCAATGTGAAACCTATCCACTGATGCCTGTTACGTGCCATAACATCACCCCTTAACTGATCGCCCCCATGGGAAGCACCCATTTGGGACTCCCACCAAACCCGGGTGGGTAAGCGGGACCGTTGCAACTAGCAACCGATGCTAAATTGGCTTAGTCGGCGGTCCAGTACGAACTTGAAATTATTCGGACCGCAGGCACAAGCATGGATAATGACTCCAACGCCTAGAAGAGTATATCTTATAAGTGGGCCGCTGTCAAGTGTTGTGGATGGCAGTAAATCAGGCCCCTTCCGACCGTCCAGCGGCTTCCTTGAAAAACGGCGGTCGAGGCGGTATTCTCTATCCTTCGCCCACGGGGGCGTAGCTCAATTGGTTAGAGCATCGGATTGTCGATCCGAAGGTTGCGGGTTCGATCCCCGTCGCCCTCGCTGAATCCAGCGGCCCCGTCTGCCTGCGATTATCGGCGGGATGACTTTCTCCGTGCGGGCACTTGGTTTACTCTTACATCCATGCCAATTTCCGTTTCCGCCTGCATCATCTGCCTGAACGAGGCCCATCGCATTGCCGCGGCTCTCGATTCGCTCCTCTGGTGTGATGATATTGTCGTGGTGGATTCCGGTTCGACCGATAACACCCGAGCGATCGTCGAAAGCCACCGGGCCAGACCGCGATTCATTCATCACCCCTGGGCGGGGTACAGTGCACAGCGAAAATTTGCCGTGGAGCAATGTCGGCACGACTGGGTGCTGGCCTTGGACGCGGATGAGGAATGTTCGCCGGAGCTCGCGGCGGAGATCGCCCGATTGACAGCCGACCGTACCGGGCAGATTGCTCAATTCCGCATGCCGCGGAAGAATTACATCGGCGGACGGTATGTGCGATGCTGGTCGCCGGATGATCAGTTCCGGCTGCTGCACAAAAGCCGCGTTCAGTGGGAGCCGCAGAGTGCACCGGAAGTGCGTCATCCGCTGGCGGGATATCGCACCGCCCACTTGAAAGGCCCCCTGCTGCACAACCGCCTCACGCCGTTTGATCTGCGGGATTTCAATGACGGCCCGCGCATGGCGGAACACGCCTACATTCTGGCCCAGGCGATGGCGGCATCGGGGCGGCGTGCGACCTTCATGCAACTGCTGCTGCGCCCTTTGATCACCTTTCTGAAGTATTATATTTTCAGGGGTGGCATTCTGCAGGGACGCTTCGGACTGGCTATAAGTTATAAAACCACCATCGGCGTGATGCTGAAATATTCCGTGCTTTATGCCCGCGAGCAATGGAATCTCTGCTCGGACGACACGCCCAACCGGCGGCAATTCAGCCCCGCGACCGCTGAGCCGATTCGGGACGTGCACACCGACAAGGCTTTAGCGGCGCCGCCGGGCACAAGGGTGCCTCCGACAGGCGATGGCCAACCTCAAGCCTCCGGCAGACTTGAGAGCGATTCAAACGCCGGCGCCAGTGCTGGATAAAGCATCTCGTAACGGGCGGCCAGTTCGCCGTAATAGCGGCTGCGCCGGGCATTGGGGCGATATTTTTTCCGCGTTTCGATGAGTTCGGCGGTGGCTTTGGCCACACTCGGCCAGACGCCGGTCCCCACGCCGGCCAGGATCGCCGCCCCGAGCGCTGCGCCCTGATCAACACGGATGGTGCTCACATTGGCGCGATACATATCCGCCTGCATCTGCAGCCACAGGTCGCTTCGGCTTCCGCCCCCGCCGGCCCGGATATCCCGGACTTCCACCCCCAGCCCGC
>DAHWIP010000052.1:0-9266 GCA_027344975.1 Phycisphaerae bacterium | reverse complement strand
GGCCTCATTGCGATCCCCATCATCCCCGGCACCCATATCTTTCCGGTGGTCTGCTATCAGCACGGTACGGTCTACGGCAAGTATGAAGTTCCATCGTACGCGTTTTCAAAAACCAATCCGTCCGGCTTTTCGCAATATTCCGGGGCGTATGAAACGAGGCTGATGGTCGCTCAATACGCCGGGCAGGGTTTTGTGGTAGAGGCCGCCGACTATTTCGGGATGGGAGATTCATCGTTGCCGGAGGCATACACCGTGAAAGGTGCCGAACAAGCCGCCTGTTTGGGGCTTTATCGTGCTGCCGCCGCATTTCTGGCCCGTAAAGGCATTCGGCAATCCAAGCTGTTTCTCGCCGGTTGGTCGGCGGGCGGATTGGTCACGACCGCATTTTTGGCAAAACTCCAGTCCGTCGGTATCAAGGTTACCGCCACGTTTACCGCGTCTTCACCGAATGATCCATTTGCTGCGCTCAATTGCTGGCTTTATCACCCGCGAGAACATGAGGCAATCTGGGAAAATACACTGCTGGGGCTGACGCTTTTTTCCTATCAGCATTATGGTTCCAAGCCCGGACTGGCGGCATCGGTACTCAAGCCGAAATATTATCAAGCCTTCCGAAAAATTTATGACCGCGATTACCACAGCCCGGCCGGTCTTGCCCGTATATTTAAGTCGCTGATCGAGCCGCGCGTTCCCCTGCTGGCGTATCTTCGCAAACCGTACCAAAATCCAGTGTATTTTGCAGATTCCACTTATGGCAAACTTTTAGCTCGGTCGCAGACCATCCGCACCATGTTTCTGTCTCCGGTGAGAATGTATGACGGCACCGACGATGAGGCCATCCCCGTCCCGCTCGGTAAACTCGCAGCCGGCTATCAGGCAGCCATGGGAAGCCATTCGATCCATCTGGTGGAAGTGCCCGGCGGCAGCCACCGCGGTACATTCCTCGCTGCGGTGTCGCAATCCCTCCCATGGTTCAAGCATTTTGAGTAAAGCCGTGGATTTGGGGCGAGCCTTTCTCGATTCGGGATCTCCTCATCCGCCTGCTATTCCCACCCCGCCCATCTCCACCAGCGGGCATGGTACTTTCTTAAAAGGTACCAACCGAGAAAAACTCCCGACAACCAAATGGGACCCGCCGCATTCGCCCTCAATCCCCTGCATGATCCTTATAATCCTGCTTTGAATTCTCCGCTTTCGGCGATAGACTCCTCAAAAGGGAATTTACATCGTGAACCCCTGATCGGCTGGATTGGAAGGAACTTATGCACTTCCCGGTCACCTTTCACTTCTTCGGTTATGCGCTGCCGGCCCACTCCGTTGCGGAAGGGACGGCGTTTCTCGTCGGCATCATCTGGTATGTCATTAACCGCCTCCGCGGGCAAAGCTCTCCCATCGGCATGGAAAAGAATTTCTGGTTGATCGCATTTCTTTTTATCGGGGCGATCATTGGCAGCCGCACCATGGCTTGGGCGCAAAGTCCCTGGCAGGCCGCAGTGCTGTTGCGCCAGCACCCGCTCTGGATGCTCATCCACGGCGGCCAGGAGGTGGTGGGGGGGCTCCTCGGAGGTTGGATGGGCGTGGAACTTGGGAAAAAATTACTTAAAATCAATCACTCAACCGGGGATGCGATGGTTTTCCCGGTAATGTGCGGCATGGGCATCGGACGGATCGGTTGTTTCCTGACCGGGCTCAGGGACGGCACCTGCGGCCTGCCGACGCATCTCCCATGGGGCGTAAACTTCGGTGATGGCGTGCCCCGCCAGCCGGTGCAGCTTTACGATATCCTGTTTTTAATCATATTCGGCGTCGTCCTCGCCCGCCTTCCCAAACTGTCTCCAGCAGGAGCCCGATTTCGCCTGTTCATCGCCGGCTATGGATTCTATCGGCTTGCAATCGACTTTTTGAAACCGCGCCCGGTCACCTGGTTCGGCCTTACCGCCGTGCAGTGGCTGGCACTGCTGCTTGCGCTTTACTGCAGCTATTGGCTGGTAAGCCGGCGCGTATTTACGCTTCGCGATCCGGCCGCCGTGCCGCAGGCGGCGGTCTGACATATGCCGGATCGTGATTATTTATTTCTTGACATCACCACCAGCATCTGCGGTATCTGCATGCGCAAGGTGGAGGCGAAGATCATTCAGCAGGACGGACGCGTCATCATGCGCAAATGGTGTCCGGAGCATAAATTGCAGAATGTGCTCATCTCGACGGATCCGGCGTTTTATCGACTGCAGCGGTCATTCATCAAACCGGGCCAGATGCCGCTGCAATTCAACACGCCGATTCGTTACGGCTGTCCCTACGATTGCGGGCTCTGTCCCGATCATGAACAGCACAGTTGTCTCGCGCTGGTCGAGATCACCGATCATTGCAATCTGGAATGTCCGGTCTGCTACGCCGATTCCGGCCCATCGCGACCCACGCACCGTTCACTGGAAGAGATCAACAGAATGCTCGATGCCGTAGTTCGCAACGAGGGACAACCCGATATTGTGCAGATCAGCGGGGGCGAACCGACCATTCACCCCGAATTTTTCGCCGTTCTCGACGCTGCCCGCCGGCGTCCCATCAAGCACCTCATGGTTAATACCAACGGCCTGCGGATAGCCTCAGATGAAGATTTTGCCCGTCGGCTCAGGGACTATGCGCCCGGTTTTGAGATTTATCTGCAGTTTGATTCGCTCGATCCGCGCACGCTCAACATCCTGCGCGGCGCTAATCTGAATAAATCCCGCCTCAAGGCCCTTGAAACGTTAAATAACCTCGACATCTCCACTACGCTCGTCGTCACCGTAGCTCGGGGCGTAAACGACGATCAGATCGGCTCCATGATTGATTTTGCTCTCAAGCAACCCTGTGTCCGGGGCGTGACATTTCAACCCGTTCAGTTTGCCGGCAGAACCCGGCTGGAAAACCCCGATCACAGCCGCCTTACGGTGTCGGAAGTACGTTCGGCCATAGCGGAGCAGTCCGGAACTTTCAGTCTCTCTGACATCATCCCCGTCCCCTGCCATCCGGACTGCATTCTCATGGCTTATGCGATTAAACTCGGCGATGCGATCACGCCGCTCACGGGCCTTGTCGATCCGCAGTTTCTGCTTCAGGGAGAAGGAAGCACCATCGCTTTCGAGCGCAACTCCGATCTGATCCGGGCTCTTTACAACGCCTTTTCCACCAACCATTCTCCCGCTTCAGCCGGTGCGGCGCTGGGGCAGTTACTCTGCTGTCTGCCGCAGATCAAGCTCGACAGCACATTGTCATATCGCAATGTGTTTCGCATCATCGTGATGCAGTTTATGGACGCGTGGAATTTTGACATCCGGTCGGTGAAGCGAAGTTGCGTCCACATGGCGCAACCGGACGGAACGTTAATTCCCTTTGACACGTTCAATCTGTTTTATCGTGATCACCGCCGTGCGAAATTGGAGGAACTCCGCCGTGCTACGGGGTATGAGTTACGCGTGGGGGGCTTGCCCCTGATATGACGGATGATTTCCAGAATTTTGATCCCGACGACCGGGTTCCCTATCCGGATGTTCCCCAGCGCAGTCCATTTCTCCGCGCCCTTTTAATTGTTCTGTCCATCGTCGGTGCCATCATCCTGATCTTGTTCGCGATTCTCCTCTTTCTCCTTGCGATGTGTGCGTTCGGTATGTATCGATAATTCGTGGCGATACGCCCCGCGATCAAATCTCACGGATGGATCCAGGGCGAACGCATACTAAATTTTATTTGGTCTTGGCGGCATGGGGATGGAGTGTTAGGACTTTGTTCAGTTGAGCGTCGGATCCGCGTAGTCTGGGAAAAATGAACGACGAATGAAAGGAGCTTTGGCATGGAGGCCAGAAGCAAGACGGACCTTGCGCGCATTTTTGAAGAACTCCCCGATCCCCGAAAACTTCACCTGATTCGCTATCCGTTGGCGTCGGCCGTGATAATTGACTTGGGCGATAGCCATCATGGCGGCGATATGCGGCTGCGAAAGCTGGCAGGAGATCGCCCTCTGGGGGAGATATCGGGAAGAGTGGCTCAAGACATTTTTAGATTTGCCCAACCACATTCCATCTCATGACACCTTCGGGCGATTATTTTCACGCCTGAACCCCGATGCCTTTGAACGTTGGTTCATGCGTTGGATGCAGGGGGTCGTGGATTCATCTCACGGGCGTCTGGTGGAACGCCAAAGGGAGGACTATGGTGAGTTCACGGGCAGGCCCAGCGTGCAACGTGATAAATCAGTCAAGGCCAGCATCCGTGGTAAACGCTTCATCGCCGGCTGGGACAAAAACTATCTCCTACGCCTTATCTCCACCTGATTCGAGTATGCGATTGCCCTGAGTTACTCTCGCCTGTGAGCCTATAACCGGGCAAAACCTCTGCGCATGTGAAAAATCAGCAATTTCGGCGGAAAATCGCTTGCAATCGGATCACCAAGGGGTTATTGTTATCGATGAGCAGATCAAGCGCTGGTCTACGGCGCTCATCAGGCGTAGCAGAACAAGGTTTTTCGCGGGACTCTCGGCAAAAAGGAGTATCCCATGAGTGACAAGCCCCTTATGTGTCCGACATGTGCGACGCACATTGACGCACCGCATGGGCTATCCGCCTTGGTAAGCAAAATTCAACGCGCCCATGTCCGGTGTCATAAGTGCGGCCGTACCACGCATCCTAAAGACGCTCACATCATGTCCACCTCCTACCAGCATTGGTTCGGCCAGTTCCGGCTTCAACTTGAGGCCGCCGTTGGTTATCTGCCGCACCTGGAACTCAACCCGGCCGTTGAGGTGCTTAAGCCAAAACACTTCGATGATGATGTGCACCACATGCACACCTTCCGAGAACTGCTGGACTATACGAGCGAGGTATTTCGGCCGGTATTTCGTGACCGAGCGCTGGGTTATGACGACGCGGAACTCACCATATCGCCGCTAAACCGCGAAGGAAGCAATGTCGCGATGGGATTGCGTCTCTATGGCCATTGCGGCCACAATCACGAGCAGGACGCTTGGACGCTGCTGATTACGCGATACGGGCCGCGCGGCTTTATGACGTATCTGACGACCGGCCACAGCAAACATCCGCTTCCAGAAACGGCAACGAAAAGCGTTTCACTGGACGGCAAGCCGATGCATGTCTGGTCGATGAAGGATCACAAGCCGCCTGTACCCGCGGCGACGCATTAACCGGCGCCGATGCAAACTTGGGGTCGGGGCGGGGGAACGTATTCATCATTCATCATCCGCCGACGGTTTTCAGTCGTACCGAATCACACTGTGTACGTTGTAGCGCGACAGAAGCCCCGCGCCGGAAAGAAATGCCAGTTCAATCAACACCGCGATACCTGCGATTTGGCCGCCCAATTCCTCCACCAGCTTGCAGCACGCTCCCATGGTCCCCCCCGTCGCCAGCAAATCATCCACCATGAGCACCTTCTGCCCCGGCCGGAGAGCATCCGCATGGATTTCAACGGTATCGCGGCCATATTCCAGATCATAGGTTGCTGCGATTTTCCGATGGGGCAATTTGCCCGGCTTTCGCACCGGGACAAAACCGCATGAAAGGGCCTGAGCCACGGCAATTCCAAAAATGAAGCCGCGGGATTCCGCTCCGACCACGAGTTCAATGCCCCGGCCGCGGAATGGATTGGCCAGCATCTCGATGGCCATCGCCAGTCCCTTGGGATCGGCCAGCAGCGGCGTAATATCCTTGAAGACGATTCCGGGTTTGGGGAATCGGGTATGTCGCGTATTAATTTTTCCAATTTAACCATGTTGGACACTCCCATGAAAAGGCTCTGCCGCCGTCAATATAACCGCCTTTGGCCGCAGCGTAATCCGGCGGCCCGGCTACGGCCCCGGATGGCCTGCTGCCGCGGTCAGCCAAGCGGTGATGTGAAAACCGTGCAAACCGAGACGGATGCTCACCGCGCCGTCGCGCGAGGTGGAGAGATAGCGCACGGGCAATCCCCTCCAGGCCGCCCTATCGGCGATGCGGGCCGCCCGTGTTTCGCCGGTGCAGATAACAAACGCGGGGTGAAGCTCTGAAAGCCTGCGGGCAGCGGCTGCATGCAGGTTGCCGGCACCGATCAGTATGATGCCGGTCAGGCGCCGTCCACCGAGTTTTTTTTCCACGCTCCTGATGACGGCCGGTACCGCCTGCGTGCGGCACATCAGCAAAACACGCCCGCCCGCTGCTGAAAGCAGCAGCACATCACCGCGATATTTGCGAAGCACGGCACCTTTTTGCGTCGGCCAAATGACCTGTAAATGCCCCCGCGCTCCGATGGCGAATTTCTGCCCTGCTGTGAGCGGATGAAGAGCCGCTGGAGAGCCCAGCTGCCGCAAAAAGCGTGTTACGGAAACGGGCCGACCTGTGCCGCTTAAGTCCCGTGCGTTCATCCACAGGGCTGCTTCGGGATAGCGGGCGTGCAGCGGCAGGGCCCCGGCTGCGTGGAGCGAATCAATCTGGGTAAGATAAATATCCGCCAGATCGGCGATACCGCGATCCTTAAGTACCGCGCGGATATTGCGGCTGCACACCTGGGCCGAACCGGCGGTGCCGGCGTCGATCAGATAGGCCCGGCGGGTGAGCCAGTTGTGCCCGGTTTCCAGCAGCACGGCGTTGCCACTGCTGAGACTTAATATTTCCATCCTGACGGCCGGTCCGCGGTTTTCAGCCAGGGCCGCCAGCGGAAAGCCGACCGTCAATACCACACCCGCCGCCGCGATGGCACGACGATGGATTCGCAGATGATGGCGGAGCATCCACGCCGCCAGCACGAGATAAAAGGCCGCGATCCAGCCGGCGGATGGGGCCCGTACGACCATCTGGCTCAGCGGTAGCCGGGCCAAATCATGCACCATCCATGCCATGAACTGCGCACAGGGAGCCGCGATCGTACCGACAAGACCGGCGACGCCGGGCGCGGCAACCGAGCAGATCAATTGCAGCAGGCCACTGATCAGGGCGACGACGACTACGGGAAACAGCAGCAGGCCGGTCACCACGCCCCATGGCGTAATCTGATGGTAATGGAACATCACCAGCGGCAGCGAGACGAGCGTGCCGATGAAATTGGCCGTCAGCATGACGGCGATGAATGTCGCCAGGCGGAGCTTGAGCCGATCCAGATGCTTCTGCGAGGCGTTGGCGAAATCGGTGAGGCGGGCCAGCCATCGGCCGAAAACGGCGGTGTACACCCGCGGGGCCATGACGATGAGCATCCACGTCACGAGAAAGCTGAGTTGGAAGGATGCGTCGAAGAGTTCGGCGGGCCGCCAAAGCAGCACCACCAATGCGGTGAGTCCGAGGATATTTCCCATGCGCACCGGTCGCCCCGCGAGCATGGTCAGCAGCACCAGCGCCGTGCCGAGCGCCGCCCGCACCACCGGCGGCCCGCATGGGGTGGCCAGCATGTACAGGATCACCAGAATCAAGGTGAGTGCGGCCCGCACACGCGGTGAACGAATCGGCCATCGGAGTATGAGCCAGATCACCTCGGCGATCAGCGCGACGTGCAGACCGGAGAGTGCCAGGAGATGCGCCGCTCCACAGCGGGAAAAATCGCGTTCGATCTGCACAATCGACGGGTCACGAAATCCCAGCAGCAGGGCGACCATTTCATTACCTGCAAGGCGATGGGTACCCGATGCACGGAGGAATTCATGACGAAGGTGCACGCGCCACGCCGCCAGCCAGCCGGAGAGAGGACATATCGATGGTCGGGTACTGAGCAATTTGATCTGTGCGGCATGCGTGAGATCAATTTCAGCAAAGACGCGCCGGGTGGCAAGATAGCGGCGATAATTGAATGCCCCCGGATTGGCCGGTGAGGTGGGTTTGGTCAGCCAACCCCACACTTCCACCCGTTCATTGACCCCGAGTCCGGGTAACCAGCCCGGCGCATGCACCAGAACGCGGCCGGATGCGGAGCGCCAGCGGCGATCGTTTCGGCACATCAGCACGCGGGCTTTGAATGTGGTGTAATCGCCGGCGATGGAAAACAGGGGTCCGCCCGGCGGCTTGAGATGATGTTGCGGCGGCGAGGTGATCAGCAGTTTGGCGCGGAGGAGCGCCCGCCCCCGGCTCGGTGCCCAGCGGGCAATATTATCGGGCGCCATCTGCCGCTGCTGAATATTAAATCTTGCCGCCCCCATCGCCACAAATGCCGCCATGGCCAGGACAAAAGCCGCCCAGCGCCAGCGGCGAAGCACAACCGCAGCGGCGGTTCCGGTCACGGCCGCGATCGCGATGATGAGATCGGTTGGGAGATGCCAGCACCAGGCGAGGGTAATGCCGACCACGACGGCGGCGGCGAGATACATGGCCGGGTCGGTTGCGGGCGTTCGCACCCATGAGACCGGCGGCTGAGTTTCCGGTTTAATATCCAGATTCGCCCCTCTGATTCACCATCACCTACTGCGAAAAAGTATATCGTGACTTCGGTTTGGTGTGGGGTGCATATGACGTGCCGATGGAATAGACCCGGTTCGATAACGATGGGTATGGCGGTGTTTTCGAGCGAGGTCGGGGGGGCCAGACCCGCCAGAACGCCGTGTTCCACCCCAGATAGTTTCAGTATCCGCAGCGGCGCCTTCAAAAGCTCACTGAGCCGATGAATGCAATGAGAGAGCTGGTGGACGATCACCGCAGAGGTCGAACGGGGTCAGTGATTTTCAGCACGATGACGGTTGCGACCGGATCGGGTGCGGCAGACGGCAGATCAACAGATTGCCCATCCGGCCCTTTCGTCGTCTTTAATCTCTTCCCGTCAGCCAAAAGATAGGCTTTTGTGATCGTATTGCGCATGGGTACGACCAGAGTGTGACTCCTCGGCCACTTGGTCACCTCGATGAACAACCTCCCGGGCTTCTGTGTCGCGTAACCGTAAGGAAGTTTCCCGTCAAAAGGCGTGCGATGCGATCCGTAAATGGCTTGACCATTTACCTTCAACCATTTGCCAATGGCGAGGAGGCGCTTCACTTCCGGCTGTGGGATGATTCCCTTGGCAGTGGGGCCGACATTCAGCAGAAAATTTCCACCGCCGCTGGCACACTCGATCAGATGATGAATCAGCATCGCTGAGGATTTCCAGTTGTGATTCCAGGAGACGTAGCCCCATGTCGTGTTGATGGTCATGCAGGTTTCCCACGCGCCCGGCAAGCCCTGTGGTGGAATGTGCTGTTCCGGTGTTTTATAATCTCCCAAGCCATAACCCAGCCGATTGTTAATGATCACCGTTGGATCCAGCTTGCGCACATCATCAAACA
>DAHWIP010000051.1:0-9342 GCA_027344975.1 Phycisphaerae bacterium | reverse complement strand
AATTTGAACGGGTATTCAAGCATAAAAACATCGATATCGCCGGACTGGAACGTCGCGTCGGAAGTAAGACATTTCGCTGGAGTGGTTCGTACGATCCTACCATGAACGAGGCGACCACCACCTCCGTAGATTTGAATGTCCTTGCGGAATCGGCACCAAAGATACCCAATCAATATGCTGACAGCCGGATTGTGTTTCTTGCGGCAACGCATCCGACATTGCAGATGGAACTGGTGGCTCAAGTCAAGAAGCCATTGCTGGTGGTAGCGGATACGCGTGATTTATGGATCCGGAATTATCAAAAAGAGTTATTGGCCAGCCTGAAGAAAATTGACGGCTTGGTACTCAATGATTTGGAAGCCCGATTGCTCGTCAATACAGTTAACCTGGTTGACTGTTTGAATAAAATTCGCAGGCTTCTGCGCCCATCAGGGCCGCGACTGGTGGTTCTGAAAAAGGGTGAACACGGTTGCCTGGCGGCGTATGGTTCCCAGTTTTTTCCCATGCCTGCATTTCCTTCCGCCAAAGTGGTCGACCCGACGGGCGCCGGCGATAGTTTTGCCGGTGGGTTATTGGGCTATCTGGCCCGTAAGCCTCGATTCGTTGAGGCGGATTTCAAACGGGCAGTTATGGCGGGAACCATCATGGCCAGTTTTACAATTGAGGGGTTTTCTATCGCAGGGCTTGATCGGGCGTCGGCGACCAAGATTACCTCTCGAACTCGGGTATTCGAGAGGATGCTCAAAATATGAGTCCACCAGCGCTGTACGGCCTTCGTAAATGCCTGCGAAGGGTGTTCCAAAGAATATCCCGAGGCGTTAAACTCGGGGCCGTACCCCATCACCGCCGGGCAAGTTACCTGGTGCGCCGTGATAGGACCTCCTGTTGCGCGGTACGAGTCGGGGATTTTCAGGGATGAAGGTCACGCTGCATTGGTACATCCTCCGAGAGTTGCTTCGGGTCTTTCTACTGGTTTCCGTGGCACTGACCGTGATTTTGGCGTTTGGAGGAACATTTCGCCCTTTGACCAAAGAGGGATTGAATCTATTTCAACTTCTCTGGGTTTTGCTTGATCTCATTCCGGCCATGCTGGCTTATTCGATACCCCTGTCAGCATTATTCGCCGCCGTCATCGTCTATTGGCGTCTGGCGACGGATAATGAATTTACAGGTGCCCGGGCGGGGGGGGTGAGCTATCTTTCACTGGTGGCCCCGGCGCTTATTCTCGGGCTGCTGGTGGGAATCGCTGATTTAATATTTGTCGGCTATGTGGTGCCGGCATTTCTGGAAAAAACGCAGCAGGCCATACAAACCGACATTGCATCGCTGCTGCTGCACAATGTCGGCGAGCGTCAGCCATTTCAATTCGGGCGGATCGTTATTTACGCCAACAGCGCCTATCCCGAGAAGGTACCAACTGCCGATAAGCCACCGCCAGGAATCACCCGAAAAATCATTCAGCTTCGGGCCTTGGCGGCAACCCCGCTGAAAGATGGTAAGCCTACGGCGATCATACTCGCCAAAGCTGCCAATGTGATTATCGACCAGGATAAACGCGATAATCAGGTACGCATCGGCGTACAACTTGATGATGGTACCGCATTCGACCCGCACAGCTTTCGACAGATGCGCGGCACCATTCGCTATCTTCCACCCGACGGTAAACCATTCACGATAGGCTCCATCATCGCAAATCGGCCTAAATTCATGGATTTCAGAATGCTCGCCCTGCTTATGGCGAATCCCAAATCGTACGGCCCCATCAAGGCGCTGGTGAAAAAAGCGGAAGCTCAGCAGCGGCTCCGTTACATTGGGGCGTGGTATAAGCGTCACGCACAGAGTCCTATCATATTTCGTCGACGATCGGGGTATGTTACGATTCGATTTTCGTCCAAGTCGCTTGATGGCAAAGGCCGATTTGTGATGGGATCGAAACCCGGCGGTTCGGTAAGGGCATCCGTATTTCGCCACAGACGGCTTGTGACGGAATATATTGCGTCGGCCGCCACTCTGGCTCCGATCCCTCCCGATGGGGGTCGCACGGTCGCCGGAATCAAGCTGATATCTCCAATCGAAGAAAGAGATCCAGCGATCAATCGCCATTTTCACCGGGGGCCGCCTACGGTCGTTATTTCAGGTATCACCCTTGACCGGTCGGCATTGCATATCCCTGCAACCGTGATGGCAAAAATACGTTCTCGAACATCAATGGATTCTCAGATTTCGAAGCACATTGCGTACCTCCAGCGCCAGATTCTTTCTGAATTCAACAGTCGCATTTCATTTGCATTTTCGTGCGTCGTTCTTGTGATTCTCGGAGCGGCGCTGGGTATCATTCTTCAAGGGCGAAATCCATTGGCGGTTTTTGTTGTGGGGGTCGGTCCGGCCATGATTCTGGTGCTGCTGATTAATACGGGCCGGGGTGTGGTAACCCGCAATGCCGGATCTCCGTGGTCCGGACTGGCGTTGATCTGGATGGGCAATCTGATCATTCTTGCCATTGACTTTGTCGTTTATCAGCGACTCTTGAAGCAGTAGGATGATCATCGGACAATTATGAAACTCATTGATCGCTTTATCATAAAAAATTTCATTATCAACTACCTCCTTGCGCTATGCGTCATGATCGGGATGTATATTCTGCTGGATATCATCGTCAACTTTGACCTTTTCACCCGAGGCCTGGCCTATAAAAACGCATCTGCCCTGACGACTTTTTTCGGGCTCATGCACGAGATCGTCAGTTATTATCTTTACCGGTCACTGGTCATATTTCAGATGGTTTCGGGCGTGATACCGGTCATTGCAGCCGGATTCACGATGGTCCGCATGACCCGCAATCGTGAGCTTACCGCACTGTTGGCCAGCGGGGTTTCGCTCTATCGCGTTGCGGTTCCGATTATCGTCTGCGCTGTGTTCTTTGCATTGCTGGTGGTGGTAGATCAGGAAGTGCTCATGCCACACTGCGTCGATAAATTACTTCGGAAACACGGTCAGTTAACGGCCTCCATTCTCCGGGAACGGGCGGTCTATTTTCTTCCCGAAAGCGACCATTCGCTCATCCTGGCGAGCCGGTATGACCCCAAAACCAAAACTTTGTGGAATGTACGCATCATTGAGAGATCAAAAGGTGGAACTCCTATCGGTCGGATCATGGCGAAAAAGGCGGTCTGGAAAAGCCATATTGGTGAGGGCCCCGTCCATGGCGCGTGGCTGATGAGCGATGTGGTTGACATCAACGATCGCAAGGCCGCCAATCCATCCGAAACACCGATTCCGATCCGTCATGAGCTATACTATACGCCCCTGAATCCGGGGCAGCTGAACTTAATATTTGAGAAAAAAGCGGTGGATTATCTGTCAACGTCTCAGATCAGCCGACTGATGCTTTACAGCCCGCCGGCGACCCGCATCGCCCTTGCCAAGATCATGTACACGAGATTCTCACAGATCATCATCAACATCATCATGTTGCTTCTGGGCATTCCGTTTCTTCTCACGCGTGAACCGAATAAACTGGTTTCAAATATGTTCTGGTGCAGCCTGATTTCCGGCGCATGCTTCATTACCACGTTCGTCTTTTTCCAACTCGCCGGATCAGGTCTTTCGCCGTTGATGGGCGCCGCAATGCCCGTCATCATTTTTGGACCGCTGGCCATCATCATGCTTGATATGTTACAGACATAAAGCGCGCGGGGCGATTACTTCGCGCTTATTTGAGGTTCGGAATTCCTCAGGCCCGTCTGCTAGCGGAAGATGGTGCATTCGTTCGGACGTTATTCCAGTTTGTGAAGCACCTTATCGCGGAAAACACGCCGACGAGTTGGTGAGTCGCAGTGACGGCGCACTTTCGGACTGCTCGGGACAGGAATCGAACCTGCACTCCTTGCGGAACCGGAACCTAAATCCGGCGCGTCTGCCAATTCCGCCACCCGAGCGGGTGCTGTCATAATACCCGGCAGCCGCTACGCTGGCCAGATGACGCGGCCCGAAATTGGCAAATTCTTTTTAAAAGCGATTGATGATGACCGTTTCGCTCCGCGGCAGACGTTCACCGCGTGGCCATGCATCTTTAATGCCTTTCCCAATGGCGACGATAAAACAGACGACGTGGTCCGCCGGGAGATTGATCAGTTTGGCTACCGCGTCAAAGTCAAAACCGTCCATCGGGCAGGAATCGTAGCCAAGGTCTTTGGCTGCCAGCATGAGTGACATTCCAATAAGACCGGCAGACCGCATGGCTTCATCGCGCTGCACCTGAGGTTTGTCCTGATAGTAAGTTGTAATACCCGGTACAAGAAAATCCTGAACCGGCTTGGGAGCATGCGCCCAATATCGGGCGGGATTTTTTTTCCAGGCCGACAGATCTCCGCAGATTATGTAGAGCAGGGACGCGTCCGTAATCTGAGCTTGATCCCATGCGACTGCTCGGATGGATCTCCTCAAATTCGGGTCCTGAACTTCGACCAGTCGATAATTTTGCAGATTGAAGGCACTTGGTGTGAGGAGAACAGCTTCTAGAAGTCGTTCTCTTGTTTCCGGCGGCATTTTATGATTCGGATCAAAATGCTTAACCGCTCGGCGTTGATGTAATGCTGAAATGACATCTGTCATACCATTGGTCCTTTCTTCATCTATGCTCCGAACCGACGAACAAACGCGTCAACTGTTCGTCGGAATAATAGCCTTGCGAATCGTGCGGGGTCAACTGCGTATACGGGTGTGTGGCGAAAGATAGCACGTCGCCGTGTACACCTCGCACTCAATAAGCCGACACAAAACTTTGCGGGGTATCGGCACCACGGCATACACCACGCGACAGCGTATGCGGTCATTGACAGTTTCAGCCACAATTACCTGTGAGAAATAAGAATTCCGGCCATGACGTGGTTCGCCTTGCGGAACAAATCTGTTGCTGCCTGAAAATGTCCGTGGGTTTCATTTGCTTCGGCGCTGCGAAGTAACATGCACGCTAGTGTCACGTCATCGCTCTCCGCACCGGCGATCGCATATTTCGGCGGGGGAAGTGTAACTTGCAGATAAGCCGTGACCCATTGTTTTGGATCGGCTCGGAGTTTGGGCGCAATCACTGTAACAGCGCGATAGACGGTTTTGATGGCTGGCGCGGCAACACGAAAACTCAACCAAGCATCAGATGTGGAGTTCAAACCCGTATCCGCTTCAAATTGATGCGCTACGGACTCACTCATCTGTTGAATCCACAGATCTCTTGCAGCGTGATTTAATAACCAGGGACTCCACTCATTAAGCTCTACAAATTGGTTTTTCTGAGAAATAATGTCTCCCAGATGTTGAACCGCGCGAAGCAGACGCATCTGCCGTCGCAACTTCGACACGAGCTCATCCGGAGCAGGTTTTCTGGTAGCAAGTGAGTTGATGATGGTCTGTTGATTGATACGAAAGCGACTGACCAACTTCAGATAGCGATGTGCTGATAGTTGATCAATTAACGTCGTCATTTTCAGATGGATCAGTTCAAGATGAATTCCGGCAAGTAATTTCAACGTGCGACCAAACCGATCAAACTCTCTGGATGCATTGCTATCAACCGTGGGTGACTGTCCCATCAAATAGGCCCACCGTGATAAATTGCGCCTTATGCCCCCCGGCGATTGCGGATGATAAAGCAGTGCCTGCTGAGCTTCGGAAGGCATGCTGTCGATACGCCGTATGTTTGAAGTGAGTTCATGAAGTTGCATCTCGACGGTTCGGAGCTTGTGAACCGAGACGCCGTCATGAATGCTGTGTATGGTTGTCGAGATAAGCTTTCGATAGGCCACCAGCATGTGATGTTTTGCCAAGGTATAAGGTGGGGGCGACGGCGCCATATCGCCGCTTTTCAGTGCCTGAGTTGCACGTAAGAAAGAACTGATCGCATCAAGCTGTGTAACGTATCGCTGCACATGCGTGCGCTGGTCCAGATTCGTCATGATATGATGCACGCGGCGATTCAGGATACTTTTGTCGATTTCGCTCACAGGTGCAGTTGAAATTAATTCCATTGCATTGACAATGCGACCAATGAATTCCAATCTCCGGACGGCACCGGAACGTGTCCGGATGTCCTTGAAAAACAGCAGAGCCAGCATTAATCGATGATTGAAGGATTTCTGCACCTGCAGACTCAGAATTGATGCCTGTTGCAGATGTTCGGATAGTTTCAGGCACTGAAGAATGATGTGGTAGTAGTGCTGAGCCCGCTTATCAGTCGGATTCTGCATGAGCTGTGTCTGAAGCTGCCGTAGAACTCCGGTGAAAACATTCCGCATTCTTGAGGTTATATTGACGCTCGGCAGCGAGGCAATGGTCTGGGAGATCGGCGGAGCTTTTGAGCTTTTCATTGGAATGACGGAGATTTGTGTCTGTCGGCGTTGAACCGGCCAGATCACGACTTTATCCGCCGCTCCCGATAACGCAGCAAGCGGAGCAAGTGGATGAAGCAGCCGATTTTGAAAATGATTCAAATCGCTCCATGAATTGACAGTCGTATCAATATCCATGGATGCTTTTTGAAACTTGCTCAGTGCTTTATATGCCGCCTCATACGAACTTGGATTGGAAACAACCTGTTTTACCAGTTTTGCAAAAGCCGGGTATGCACGCCAAAGCCGATGGGCATGAAGTAAAAGAACACTTCGTAAGGAACTGTCATGTGCATGCAGGGCGCACTTGAAGTATTGTCGTGTCACCAATAGATAGCTCTCTCTCAAAGACCGAATCGAAATTCTGTCAGGTGAGACGCTCGGCATTTTCAAAAGCAGTGCACCAATCGCATCGTTAAGATGACGGATGTTGGTGAGCGTAGAACTGTACGGCTTACGAAGCTCGCTGAACAAATCACCCGGGGAGCTTCCTGCCGAGACACCGGCGCACAGGCCGCCGACCGCTATGAACATCGTGAGTTTATGAATGCCTTTTATCTTCACGTTGTTTTGCTCCCCGAGATCATATCCTGATAAAGTGCTTCGAGCCGATCGACCATATCCTTAGATCGGAACTCTTTTTCCGCAAGGTCTCGTCCCGCTTTGCCCAATTCAGTCCGCAAATTCATGTCACCTGCCAGAAGCCGCACGGCCGCTTCCAGTGCCTCTCGATCACCAGGGGAAATCAGTACGCCGGTCTTGCGGTCGATGCAAATCTCGTTGGCCCCGTCACAGTCATAGGTGATGGTCGGCCGTCCCGCCAGCATCGCCTGCGGGACGGCGCGCGGCAGGCCTTCGCGATAGCTTGGATGAATCAGAACGTCCATGGCGGAAATCAAATGTCCAACCTCCTCCGGCGGCACCAAGCCGGTAAGTGTAAAGTATTTCTGCCAATTATGTTGGGCAATCGCCTCAGAGAATCGATCAAAAAATATCCCATCCCCGACCCACATAAAGTGAATATCGGGGATATCTCTGATCAGATTACGGACGACCGACAAGATGTCATCGTGCCCTTTGAGGGGCTGCAGTCGGGCGATGGTGCCGAACACTATTGCGGAATCCGGAATATTAAAGCGTTTCCGCACCGACTCCCGTGCTGTTGGATCGAATCGGAATTTCTCAATCTCCATTCCGCTGCGAATGGTGACGTACTGGTCACTTTGGCCGACGTGCTGTGCCAGCGCCTGCCGCCTCATTGCATCGGCGACAACGACCATTTTATCGCAGCGCCGGGCCGCCCAGCGTTCCAAACCTGCCCACGCATGAAAAACCGCTCGATTCTGATAGGGATGAAACGGAAGGCCGTGAATGGTGTGTACCACTCGCGGACCTCGTCCGAACGCCGCGGCCCGGCCCAGGATGCCAGCTTTGCTTGAGTGCGTATGCCAGATATCGGGTTTAATGGCGATAACGTGGCGTTTAAGACTACAAAAAGCGGACCAGTCGCAATAGGGGGACGGATTGCGCACCAAATTTGGCTCCAGAATCACCTGATAGCCGCCTGCCATCGCCCGCTCCATCAGCGTACCCTCGCGTCCCGGACTCGGGCCGGTGATCAGTACCACTTCATGGCCACGGGCGTGCAATCCCTCGCAACTCAGAAGGGTATTTTCCTGAGCCCCTCCCACAATAAGTCGGGTGATGACGTGTGCAATCTTCAATCCATGAACTCCGTCATCGAGAGCCTTCGAATCCAACTACTCCGCATCCGAGTAGCGAACCCACATCAGGCAGAGGCCCGACGCCGGCACACACGGACCAACATCTGAACGCCGACCGGACTCGATGGCTCGTGCGATCTGGGACGGCTCCATGCGACCTCGGCCGATATCCAGCAGCGTGCCTACCATATTTCTCACCATATGATATAAAAAGCCGTCTCCTTCCACACTCATGATGATCATCGGGCCTCGTCGATGTATATCACAGTGAAAGATGGTTCTTACCGTTGTCTGCCGCTCGTCCTCACCACCTCGAAACGCGGCAAAATCGTGTCGGCCAACAAAATATCGGCAGCCGGCCCGCATCGCCTCTATGGAAACATCCTGCCAATAATGGTACATGTATTGGCGGTTGAATATCGGCCGATCCTTACTCTGCCAGATAACGTAACGGTAACGCTTACACCGCGCTCTTGTTACGTCAAAATGATCCGCAACAGGTTCAATGCGCCGGATCAGTACATCGTGTGGCAAGCGGCTGTTCACCGCCATGCGAAAGCGATCAATGGGTATCTGGATGTCAGCTCGGAAGACGGCAACCTGCCCCCACGCGTGCACCCCGGCATCGGTGCGCGATGCTCCGGAAATGCCGATGTTGCGGTTGAGGATTTCGGAGAGGCTTTTTTCGACAATGCCTTGAACCGTCAGAATCGGTTCGCGCTGGCGCTGCCAGCCGCTGTAAATCGTCCCGTCATACGCGATGGTCAGCTTATACTGCTGCAGTTTCACCGGCTCCGGCATTCAGGCAGCCGCCGCACCAAGACCGTTCTTGACCAGCAGTTCTGCGATCTGGATGCCGTTAAGTGCCGCCCCCTTGAGCAATTGATCGCCGGAAACAAACATCGCGATGGATCGATTGGATGGATCGCTCATATCCTGACGGATGCGCCCGACCAGAACATCATTTTGACCGGACGCTTCGCGAGGCATGGGGAAGTAATTCCGATGCGGATCATCCACCAGTCGCACGCCCGGCTGATCGGTCAACCAATTCCTGACCTCCGAGGGGGAAACCGGGTTGGTGAATTCCACATTGAGTGCTTCGCAATGTGCCCGGAGAACAGGAACCCGGACGCAGGTGGCGGATATACGAATGTCAGGATCATTAAATATTTTTTTGGTTTCCCGCACCATCTTCAATTCTTCTTCGTTATAAAGCGAGACAGGATCAACCG
>DAHWIP010000050.1:0-9562 GCA_027344975.1 Phycisphaerae bacterium | reverse complement strand
GACGAGATGAAAATGATTGGACCCACCGTCCGGAAACGTTTGCAGCACATTACCTGAACCATCGCTGACCAGAAATCGATAGCGAAGTGATTTGATGATCGGGATGGGACGTGTGTGAAAATGGAGGCCGTCGGCGGAGTGGAGCGAAATCGTGTGGGTGCTGGATACCTGCATGGCGAGAGTGTCATTCGCGAGCGGGTTACTGAGCGTCAGATGCCACGCGACGCGGCTCCCCTCAGGTACCGAAACGGACGTCGGCAGCGCCAGCTTGCCGCCCAACACCGCGACTTTTTGGACGGCGGCGGTCGGCATGGTGTAACGGGGCGCCTGCACCAGCGCATGGAGCGATGCGAGCGTGATCTTCGGCAGGACGGTGACGCGGTACCGCCGGCTCTGCGTGCCGCCGGAGCTGATTACATACGCAAATCCCTGTGCCGCAGAAGAGAGCTGGTAGGCGTAATTGGCATTATTGCGGCCGAAAACATGCATGCTGAGCCGCTGTCGGCGGCCGTCGGCGTAATGAATGTCGAGATAGGTCGGGACAAGTTCCTGATGCGGCGATTTCACGCGGACGGTGAAATCGACCGGTTCTCCGGCGAGCAGTGTGGCGTTGCCCGGTGCGACATTTAATATCTCTGCGATCCCCTGCCGCGGAACAAATCGCCCCGGGGCTGAAAGGACGGTCAGTCCACGGGCCAGTTGCTGATGAAACCCGCCGATGATGATGATCGCGAACATCAGACTGCCCGCCGCCCAGAGCCACGACCGCCCCTGCCGCTTCCACGGCACATAACGCCCGAGGTCTTCCCCGTTCAGATCGGCGGCGATCTCGCGGATGATGCGCGGGATCAGCACCGGCCTGATATCTCCCGGTGCCGGCTTGCGGCCGGTTTCGGCAAGTTCATCTGCGAGGAGCACGGCATTGATGAGTTTATTTTCCAGCGGCGCTGATGGTGCGGCGGCAGAGCTGGCGAGGCGAGCGTTTTCCGCCTCGACCCATCGGGCGATCTGGCCATAGCCGGGACGCATGAAGATCGCCGGGTGCAGCCAGTGCCAGTACGCCCACACCACCGTCAGCGGAATGAGCAGAATCATCGCCCAGAGAACGATGGCCGGCAATGGAAATAGACCGGCGAGAAGAATAATCAGAACCACGATCGGGACGGTGAAGGCGACCACCTTCCCCAAGCCGCCCGCCACCATTGCCACTCGGTATTGCGCCCCAACCTGCTCGAGCTTGGACGCGACGGAGGCAAAGTCCTGCCCCGGCGGAGAAGCGAAGGAAAAATCTGAAGGATTGATGCTTGCCATGACAACTGGCCCCGCAAATGCGTTTCCCACCAAGTAACGCTCGCCATGAGTATAACGCGCCGCGGCAGCGGTTGTTGCCGCAAGCGGAAGTGGACGCCCATCATCGTCCGATTGGGGCGGATCAGAAGTGCATCTGGGGGCAGGTGCGGTAGAACGATTTTGGTGACGGCAGCCCTTGACCCATCGGATTTCCGTCAACACATACCGATTATTTCGCATACATGAATAGTCGGAAAGTTTTGCCGCTCGGGGCCATTACGGTTATCCTTTTGGGTTTGCGGGTATGGAGAGCGGCAGCTACCGTGCTCGGCGTGAAAACGGAAAATATTTCAGGGAGTCTGCATAAGATGCCAAACGGAAGAACCAAACATCTTTTCACCAGTGAATCGGTCAGCATGGGCCATCCGGACAAAGTGTCCGATCAGATTTCAGATGCGATTCTCGATTCCCTTCTGCGAGCCGATCCCACGGCCCGCGTGGCCTGCGAAACGCTGGTTACCACCGGCTTGGTCGTGCTGGCGGGCGAAGTAACCGTACATAACGCCAAGGCGGTTGAAGCCCTGAACAATGCCGAAGAGACGGCTCGCCGGACCATTGCCGACATCGGTTATGACGATCCGGAAACCGGCTTTGATTACCGTTCCTGTGCCGTGGTACGCGCACTTCATGGCCAATCGATGGATATCGCCCGTGGGGTGAATCATTCCGAATCGCACGAGCAGGGGGCCGGCGATCAGGGGATCATGTTCGGCTTTGCCTGCAACGAAACCACCACCCTCATGCCGCTGCCGATCTATCTGAGCCATCGGCTCGTTGAACGGCAGGCGGAACTGCGGCAGCACAAAAAACTCCCCTGGCTGCGCCCCGACGCCAAAAGCCAGGTGACGGTGGAATATCACGATAACCGTCCGGCACGGATTCATACCGTCGTGCTTTCCACGCAGCACACCGCGGAGGTGGTCGATGCCAGAACCGATTCATTTTCCGACGGTGCCCGACGCGAAATTATTGATAAAATAATACATCCGGTCATCATGGCGCAGTGCCCTGAACTCTGGAACGACCAGATCATCTTCCACATCAATCCCACGGGTAAATTCCTCATCGGCGGCCCGCATGGCGATTCCGGGCTCACGGGCAGAAAAATCATCGTGGATACCTACGGCGGCCGCGGTTGTCACGGCGGCGGCGCCTTTTCCGGCAAAGACCCTTCAAAAGTGGATCGCTCGGCCAGCTATATGGCACGCTATGTGGCCAAGAATATCGTCGCGGCCGGTTTGGCAACCGCCTGTGAAGTCCAGCTCGGATATGCCATCGGTGTTGCCGATCCGGTCAGCGTGCTCGTGGATACCGAAGGCACGGCCGTGGTCAGCGAACAACTCATCGAGGAATTGGTGCGAAAGATATTCGCCCTTCGACCGCGCGATATCATCCGCCAGCTGGATCTGCTGCGGCCGATCTATCTGGCGACGGCCCGCCACGGCCACTTCGGCCGCGAACTGCCTGAATTTACCTGGGAACGCACCGACAAGGCCGCTGAACTGGCCAAACTCGCCGGGGTTACCGGCGGCAAGAAGACGGTCGTCGCGGTCTAATCCCCCCTTGGGGATGCCTGAATAGCCACGCAAACGTGGATGGCGTGGTGCCGAATTGTTCTGATCCGGCATTGTGGCGTCTCTGTCTGCCCGGGTTTGCAGGTTGCGAGATGATTCAACATATCTCATTTGATGCGGCGTCATAGGCTTCGCAGCTCATAACCCCTTGTTTCCAACCGCGAAGACTCGGCTTCCCGGTCGCCCGGCAAGGTTGCTTTCTCAGATGCTGGATTACCCAAGCGTCCATTCACCTCAACCGGCTCTCCAAACACGCAATCGCGAATCGTGCACAATTCTCTTGACTCGGGTGTAGCGAGTTGTCATATTAATGTTGTTTCGATTCAGGAACAGGACTGTTCGGATGATGGGGGTAAATGTCATGAGAAGTTTTCGTGGTATCGGTCGATCATCAGCCGCTTCACGCCTGGCGGGCGCATGCATCGTCGCAATCGGATCCATCGTGGCTGCAGGCGGCGTTGCGCACGCCATGACCATTACCCCGACATTCGAAGGGACAATTACCGGCAGCACGAATGCGCAGACCATCGAGGGTGATATCAACAGCGCCCTGAGTTTTTACGATCAGAATTTCACCAATCAAATTAATATACAGATTGCCTTTACCATCACAGCCACCAATTCTACCGCGTCTTATCTGGGGCATAGCGAATTTACGGGCTATTCACCAACCTATGCTAAGTACACAGGCTACATGGACACCAATGCCAGCAACAATAACAACGCGATTGAGCAGACGGCGTACAACAATTTAATTTACGGCAACGACAGCAATACCTCGACTCACCTTTTTGTCCCCAGTGCCGATATGCGAGCCATCAGCGGCGATTCCAGCTACACGGGCAGTCTGGACGCCGCCGGTAACATAACCAGCACCGGAACCTACGATGGCGTGATTACGTTAAATGCTGCAAAACTCATCGGTTTCGGCGGAAACGGCCCATACAGTGCCGGTCGAGTGATTCAGCATGAGGTGGATGAGGTGCTGGGCATCGGCGGGGCCGGATCGACGCTCAATAGCTCTTCGACGACAACGACACCAGCTAATTACGGACCCATGGATTTATTCCGCTATTCCGGAGCCGGCATTCCAAGCTATACCAACAGCCCATCGGCAACTTCTTACTTTTCCATTGACGGCGGAAAAACGAACATCGTCAATTTCAATCAGAACCCGGGCACCGGCGGCCAGTCGGGCGGCGACTTTGGAGATTGGGGCAGTGAAGGCACAACCGGCAATTACGTGCAATTGGCGTTCACGAGCGTTTCGGATCAATCCGCGAGCGTGAGCCTTACATCGCCTGAAGGCATTGCGCTTCAGGCCATCGGTTATGACGCGGCAACACCGGAGCCGTCATCTCTTGCACTCTCCGCCGCCCTGCTTTGCGGAATGTGGGTTACGCTGCGACGAAGGCGAGTCGGCCGCGTGAGCTGATCTCATTTTCATACCCATGATCGTACATCGGCCGGTGCGCGACGACTCGTAGCGACGGCTGTTACGCCTTCCCCAGCGAGCTGACCCTACTCACCCGACTTGGTAATCGGCAGCACCATTTCATGGTACGTGCAGCGGAAACCCAAATGAGAAAATAATCCCCGCGCCGCGGCATTGGGTTCGGCGGCCATCAGCCGCAGTTGATTCACGCCGTTGCCTGCGGCCCAATCCGTTGCAAATTGCACCAACCGCGTGGCTACCCCCTGCCGTCGATGATCGGCAGCCACCGCCAGATCGTGGATAAATGCGTATCGGTCATAAATATAAATGGGAATTTCCGTCATGATCCCGACGGCGACGCCTCCGATCACACGCTGCTGCGCTCGTGCGACGGCGAACAACCAATCCGGCTTTTCCAGGTTGCCCGATATCCAGCGGGTATAGCGTTCACTGATATCGTCGCGCAGTTTCCACCGCAGCGGCCAATACGTTTCGTGCTGGCGTTCCACGAGCAGAAACAGGTCCACCAGCGCGGCCACCTGATCCAACTGAACTCTTTCGACCGTAATGTTCATGCCCTATTTTACCCTGCGTTTCGAGCCTCGCCCGGTCGCCGCGGCACGGCCAACGCTCAACCGACGACCGCGCCGAGGAGGCCCGTGTTCGTGAACATAGAAAGTAATTTCAGGCTACTGGGTGATCTCGGGAAAGCCCAGACTTTTAAGGTATTCGTAAGTCGCATCGTAGAAATCTGGCAGGCGTGTGGGGTCTTCGGGATCACCGGCGGGCACCACAATCACCATTCCTTGACGAGCACGTGTGAGCAGCACCCGGTAGGCATTTTTTTGATACCGTTGGCGTTCAGGCTTACGAATTTGCGCCCACTCCTTGCCACGGAAATAGTAGTGGTCCCAACGGTCACCAGCCCGGCGAAAGTCGGCGTCCCATGCCACGCACGTCCAATCGAGTTCAAGCCCCTGTGTCTTATACTCGGTTGCCGCATCCTCAAGGTAATAGCTCGACCGGATATCGCGCCGATCATTGAGGAACCATTGGACCGGGTCCACCGCAGTGCGAATGTCGATCGCTTCGGGTTTGAGGCGCAGCGCTCGCGACGATGCAAGCAGGCCGTACCGCTCGGAACCCCTTGCTTGCTGGCGAATCCACCGTTTGGCTACTGCCAAATTGCGGCAAATCCTGATCGGGTACCGGTCCGCCAGCGATAAATAGGTTGCCCTTGCACCTGCTTCGTCTAAATCTAAAAGCTGCCGGACTAAGAGCGAGAGATTTTCCGCCCGGAATGATCGCATGGATACGGCGAGGTGCAGGTCATCGAATGTCCGCACCCTCCGCTGCTGCAACAACGCGTTCAGAGTTTCGCCTCCGGCGTATTCACTGCCCCCTAACCGGGACGAAAGATACACCCGCCAATCCCGGAATCGATGCAGCAGAGCGCTGAGCCACTCTGCAATACCAGCCTCGCCCGTGTTGATTTCCTGGCCGCCGCCGATGAGACACACCACCACGGCCCAGTCCGGATGGCGATTCATGCAGGAGATCAGAAACTCCGGCTCGGATTGATTAAAGTCCGGCTGTTTGCGTTTCTGTTGCATGAAGGATCGTGTCTGCTCAAGATTCCATGCCCGCTGAGCCTCATCAAACAGCGCGACGTGTTCAATCGGCGGGCGAGCATCGCGCAAACATTCATCTCTAAAATGATGCACATTCTGGATGAACTGCTTAACCTCGCTGCGCGCCCGCACCTTGCTTACCTTCCTACCGGCTTCCCTTTCCCGCCGACATTGGTCGCGAGCCAGCGCCTCGCGCAAGACATCGACGAGCGGCCCGTTGCCCGAAAGATACACGCTGTGCAATGCTTCCTGTCTGTCGGTGTGCCTGGCGGCAATATCAAGCCCCACCAGCGTTTTACCCGCTCCGGGAACACCCGTAATCAGGCAGATCGCCTTGCAGCGATGTTGGCGAGCCTCGGCAATAATCCTCGATACTCGCTCGCTGGTCTGAGAGAGATTGGTGGCCGCCGCATCGCTCCGCGAAATATCCGTCACGCCATGGCCCGCGTAAAGTGCCTGGGCCGCTTCAACGATGGTGGGCGTTGGATTGTAACGGCCAGCCTCCCATGCGCTGGGGTCAATGAGCTTATAAAATGGCGAGATACCCGCGGTGGCGGCCAGAACGTTCTCAATGGCCTCTCGCAGATCCTCACTCCCCGCACAGACCGGCGTGCACAAACCGTCGCGCCCCACCACCAAAGCGTGGTGAGGTGCACGAGCCACCCCAGTTGCAATTAAGATCGGGACAATGGCAATGTTGTGCGATGTCTGGTGAAAGTTCTTAATATCCAATGCGTAGTCGCAGACCTGCTCCATCGCTGCATGGGAAAAGTCTGAGGCGTTTATCTTGAATTCCAGAACAAACAATACATGCTCAATAAGCAGCACGACATCAATTCGGCGCCCGAGACGCGGAATTGAATATTCAAAGTAGATTTTTCCCCGCCCCTGAAACGGCCTCAATACCCTTTTCAACAGGTCAATTTCTGCTTCCCATGCATCGCGTTGGGATTCCGTAATCGCAAATTCACTCCTTCCAGCAAGCCTGCCAATGATTTCATCCTCAGTACTGCGGAGAAAATGTTCTATGCGATCGTCGTAGTATTGGCGTATCATCTCCTCACCAGGTTACGCATGAACCTGGTTCGCCGCAAGGCGGTTATGCTCCGCATCCACAACGACGCGGACTGCCTCATCCCGCCGCGTTATCTTTTCCGCTGCGTTTCCGCGAAAGTCGCCCGATGATCGGGGCGTGCGCCAGTTCAGGAATGCTGAGCCAGCGGGCACAGAGACCGTAGACGGCGGCGGCGACCGCGACCATCACCGCCAGACCGATGATATTGCCAACGATCGGATGAGATGCAATCCGCACCCAGTGATCGCACGCCCAATCGGCCGCCATTGCCGAAGCCGCCATGGCGATCACCGCACCGGCAACGCGCACCAGCATGCCCCCCATCTGCCCCACCTGCAGCGGACCGATCCGCCGCCGCAGCAGCCACGCCAGCAGAACACACTGAAAGATGGCCGACGCCGTGGTACTCGCGGCAATGCCGGCCACACCCAGCGGCCAGATCAGCAGCAGATTCAGAATCAAGTTCAATACCACAGCCGCCACCGCTACTTTCATGGGAGTGTGCGAATCATGAAAGGCGTAAAACACGCGGATCAGGATCATCTGCAGCTCAAAAGCCCAGATCCCCGCGCAGAACCATCGCGCCGCATGGGTGGCCCGGTTGACATCCGCCTGGGAAACATGGCCACCGAGATAAATCGCGGATATTAATTTGTGGGCGATGAGGATCATGCCGACGGTGGCGGGCAGACTCAGAAAAAGTCCGCGCCTGAACGCCCGCCGCAGCACATCCTTGAGTTCATCCACATTTGATTCCGCCGCAAGCTTGGAGAGCCTCGGAAAAATGGCAGTGGCAATCGCGACGCCGAAAACACCCACCGGCAGCATGTAAATCCGCTGGGCCACCGAGAGCTTGCCCAGCGCCCCGGCGAGCATCGGCAGATGAATTTGCCACGACCCGACATGCACCGTCCGCGCGCCGTTGTGCCCGTCGGGAGAAAACCACCACGCGATCTGCGAATCCAGAAAAGTATTAATCTGCACGGCGGAAAATCCGACAATCATCACCCCCATGCGGCGGATGAGAGATCGGACAGCCGGCGATGCAAACGTGATACTCCCCCACCGCAGGCCGCAGCGATGCGCTGAGACGCCGAGCATGAAAAGCTGCACGACACCGGACGCCAGCACCGCCAGCGCCACCCACCAGATGCGCACCGTCAGCGGAGCATGCGATGCGAAATATAACGCAGGCAGTGCCGCCGCCAGCGCCATAAGCACGCTGGTGGTGATCGGTGCGAGACTCTGGGCGGCAAATTTCTGATGCACGGCGGAAAACGCGCCGAGCATCGCCGTGATGCAGATCGCCACGGTGTACGGGAGCATCAGCGCGATCATTCCCGCGGCGAGGCGATTTTCAGGCAGCAGATGGGGATTAAACGCCAGCGGAAGCAAAATGCATTCACCCAGAGCGGTTATGGCGGAAAGAACCACCAGCAGCAGCACGAGCACGGATCGGGCGAATTGATCCGCCGCCTCGCGTCCTTCCTGCATCTGAAGCGTGGTATAGGCGGGAACAAACAGGGCCGTCAGCGCCCCTTCGCCGAAGATGCGCCTGAACAGATTCGGTATCTGAAATCCCATCCAGAAGGCCGACCAGACCGTCCCGACGCCCAGAAAATAGCTGCAGATTTTGTCGCGGAGGAGTCCGAAGATCCGCGAAGCCATCGTGAGGCGGGATATCAGATTGGCGCTGGAGATCAACCGGCGATGTTCCGTGGGACTGGTGGAGGTGTGGGGACCATCAGCCAAATGCCGGCTCCTACCGCTAAGCATTGCCCGCGCCGGGAGGTGTCTGAGACGCACGCGGTTCCAAGGCACGCCGGAGCGCCCGACACGCCGCTGCCGGATCCTCCGAACTTATCACCGCGCTGCTCACCGCAATGGACCGCACGCCGGCCGCGACCAATGGCTCAATATTATCGACGGTAATGCCGCTGATCGCCAGTGCCGGTATCGGCAGATTTTCCGCGGCAATCTGCCGGGCGTATTCGATGCCGGCGAGCCGGGGTTTGATCTTGGTACGGCTTTCAAACATAGGCCCGATACCGATGTAGCTTGCGCCGGCGCGCACGGCCGACCGGGCCTCTTCCAACCGGCTCGTTGACACACCGATGATCATGTCCGCAGGTGCGAGTTTTCGTAATTCGACGCACGGCAGATCGCTCTGCCCCACATGGACACCCGCTCCGCACGCCAGTGCCACATCGAATCGGTCGTTGATGATCGGCACACAGTTGTGGCGTCGGCAGCGATCCACCAGAAGGCGGCCGCGAACCAGCAGCTCTCCACCGTCAAGATCCTTTTCGCGCAGTTGCACCATATCCGCCCCGCCGTCGAGCACGGCGTCCAGCGTTTCAATCCAATTCCGGCGGCAGAGCGTTTCGGTGATCAGAACGCAGAGGATGGTCGGCGGCAGACGCCCCACTTGTCGCGATGCCATCTGCAGTCCTTTGGCGGCGCCGTAGAGTCGGTAACGGAGCGATTCCATTTGCGC
>DAHWIP010000004.1:0-19954 GCA_027344975.1 Phycisphaerae bacterium | reverse complement strand
TCGGGAAGCTGCAGCCAAGGCGGCTCGTGATTTCAAACCTCAAGCGCTCAAAGGACGCGAGGACTTGAGCCGAAAACTCATCATCACCATCGATCCCGATGACGCCCGCGATTTTGACGATGCCATAAGCTTGGAAATACTTCCTCCATCGGAAACGGCCAATGATCCGCTGCATCATCTTGCCCCTTCAACTGAATCAGAAAAACCCGGCCCCAGTGTTTACGAACTCGGCGTCCATATTGCGGATGTCAGCGCGTTCGTCCCGGTGCAATCGGTTATGGACCTTGAAGCCCGCCTCCGTGGCAACAGTATCTATTTCCCCAGGCACGTGATTCCGATGCTGCCGGAAATCCTCTCCAACGGAGTCTGTTCACTGCAGGAAAATCAACCGCGACTGACCAAGTCTGCGTTTATCCGCTACGACGCCCAGGGGCGAGTAACGGGCACCCGCTTCGCCAACACCGTCATCGTTTCAAATAAACGTCTGACCTATCGGCAGGCACAGGCCGTCATCGACCACGCCTCCGGCCAGGGACCGGTTTACAGCAAAGGATTGATTGATTCGCCACCCGATCCGAATCTGCCGGAAGTTACGGATCAGGTATGCGAACTGCTCATGAATATGGATCGACTCGCCCGGCTCATTCGGCAGCGACGACTGGATCAGGGGATGATCGTTCTTGATCTGCCGGAGGTTGAGCTGGTTCTCGACCCTCTGGGCCACGTCATCGATGCACATCCTGAAGATGATTCGTTCACGCATAAAATTATTGAAATGTTCATGGTAGAAGCCAATGAGGCCGTTGCACGCTTCCTCACAACTCAGGGCATACCGGTTCTCCGTCGCATTCACCCTGAACCCGATGCCGAGATGACCGATGCGGTGCGAAAATTTCTTACCGCATCAGGGTCGAAGGTTCCCCGTCGGCTCGATCGGCGCCTGATCGCTGAATTGCTTGATTCCGTCCGCGGAACCCCCATCGCATATGCGGTGAATCTCAGCGTCCTCAAGACATTCAGCACCGCACAATATTCGCCCGAGCCCCTCGGCCATTACGCCCTGGGGAGTGATAACTATGCGCATTTCACTTCACCTATCCGTCGCTACGCCGATCTGGTCATCCATCGCGCACTCGATGCCGTGCTCCACCGTTCCGCCAGGAAATCGAAATCCAAACCGGCCATCGGTCCAACTCCGCCTATACCCGCCGGCTCGCTGATGCCACGCGTTCTCACCGATTTGCCCGACGCAGCCACCTTGGAGCACCTTGCCCGTCACCTGTCCATGACCGAAAGGCGGGCGCAGGATGCGGAACGGGAGTTGCGGATGGTTAAAGTTCTCCAGCTTTTATCCACCCATGTCGGTGACATCATTGATGGGGTGATCACCGGAGTCGCTGGATGGGGCATCTTTGTGCAGTCCAGCCGTTTTCTTGTTGAGGGCACCATCCGTATCAGCGATCTGCCCGACGATTTCTGGATTTTTGAAGACGGCCGAAGTTGCCTGCGCGGCCAGCGTACCGGTCGGCGCCTATCGCTGGGGGATCAGGTGAAGGTGCAGATCATCGCGGTCAATATCCCCGCCCGGCGGATGGATCTGCGATTGATGGAGCATGCCGCCACAGCCCGCGGTGATCGGCGTTTGCGAAAAGTCGAAGCACCTCGCAATCCGCCCAAGTCCGACCGGTGGGACAAGACCGGCGAACCCGCTGGTCCTGCGCGGCGTAAAAAAGGAGAAGGACGGAGCCGATTTGTTCAGGCAAAAGGCCAGAAAAAACGCTTCCGCCGGGGCAGATGAATCATGGACATCAGCAACTCAACACCTCGATCCACTTCCAGCCGCATCAGCCGCCGACTGGCCGCCGCGTCTGCAGTTATTTTGCTCTCGGTGCTTCCAGGGTGCGTCACGCATGTGATCAAAAATAACAGCATCAGTGCTCAGCTCAATCGAGCCACCGGTGGGGGGCAGGGGTGGTATGTGACCACCAATTCCAAATCCAACAATGCCAATGGCCAAGGTGGTTTTACCCCCCACAAACCGGGCAATTTTATTTTCGACCCATCCGAACCCGGACAATAAAAACATCTGCATCTTATGCGGTTGATCCATTCCGGCCCGATTCTCCCCCAATCTCCTGCAACCTACTTATAATGGACCGAGTTCGCCGGGGGGAAATCCCTTCCCGGTAGTGGTGCATGTGAGGGTGCAATATATGCTTTTCGGTTGTTGCCGCGGGCTGAAAAACAGCTTGCCGCCGCAAGGCGGAGGGAACAGAAATTATTCACAGGCCTCCTGCAGGCACGCAATCACCCGCGCGACGCCTGGCCTCCGTTTTACTCGAAACGGGTTCTGCTTCACTTCCGCTTCCGGATTGCTGAAAATGCTATCCCGTGCTTGGATCATTATCCTCATCACCGCCGCTTGGCTGGCAAACGCCCCAAACCTTTGGGCTGCCCACATCATTGCCGGACCGATGGTGGGAAGCGTCTCCACGACTACCGCCCGGGTTTGGTTGGAGATCAGCACCTCCGACCATGTGACCGTCCGAATTTTTGATGTCGATAACAACGAGGAAATAAATGCCGTCGGCATGGATGTCACCGGTCCGCCGCCTTTCGTAGTCGAGGCAACCTTTGGCGGTTTGATACCCGACCACGATTACCGCATTTCAGTCAGCATTGAAGGTGTTCGCCAGCAACTGCCGCTGCCGAAACTTGTTATCCACACCATGCCGGCGCGCAAAGCGATGCGCAGCATTACGGTTGCCTTCGGGTCATGTGCCGATTTCCGGCGTTACCCCGGTCTGCGGATATGGAACAGCATCGCCCGGATTGAACCTCGGGCTTTCATTTTCGCCGGTAATTCCACCTATCTGCCGAAGCATCTGAATCAGTTTCCGTACACCTATGTCCACGCTCTGCAATTTATCCTCCAGCGCTACGACGCCTCGCGGCGCTTTGTCGGCATCCAACCTCTCATGCGCATCTGCCCGATGTATGCGACGTGGGATAACCGGGATTTTGGTACCCTGAAATCTAATAAAACATTTGTGTTTTACAAAGAATCGATGCTGGCCTTTGAAGATTATTGGCCCAACCCCTCCTATGGCCACGGCCGAACGCTCGGAACCTTCTGCCATTTTGATGTTGGCGATGTCGCCTTCTTCCTGCTCGATGACCGAACTTTTCGCACCCCGCAGACGCACGGTCCGGGTGCCACTATGTTCGGCCGTCGCCAACTCGCATGGCTTAAAAGCCGGCTGATGCGAAGTCGCGCCGATTTCAAAATTATTGTCGACGGCGACCAGATGCTGGCTCATTATGCGGGGCATGAAAGCTGGGCTGATTATCAGCCGGAACAGAATCAATTCATCCATTGGATTTTTGCCCATCAGGTAGGGGGGGTGCTGTTTCTCTCCGGCCACCGCGGTTTTGGTGAATTGACGCGCCGTCAGGCCAATACTAATAGCGACTTTCCGCAATATCCCCTGTATGACCTTACCAGCTCATCGCTCGCCGCCGCTCCGGTCAAGCATCAATTCACCGGCTGGCACAACCCGGCTCGGGTCGGCCCCGCCGTCTTTGAACATAATTTTGGCCTTATTCGAGTCGGAGGCGCCATCGACGCCCGTCATATCACACTGGAACTGTGTAATTCCCTTGGCCGGGTGGTGTTGCGCAAGGTAATCAGTCAAAATGATCTCGAACCGTAACCTGCCGACCCCAGATCGCAGTATTACGTTCAACGTTTCACAATCTACGCACGTACTTGAAGTCGATAAATCTCACGCTGTTAAAAGATGGGGGGATATTCTCATGCCACGCCAATGCGGTCAGGGTGCAAGATACCGGTTTGCCGCTGACTTCCTTGCCGACAACCCTCTTTTGGGGCGATTTATAGGAAATGGCGCAGCGACGATGTGGGGGTGACTCCCGGCCGCAACGTACTTTTCCAATCCCCCGCCGGATAATTTAAGGTTTTCCCCTATCCATCTTGACTGGGTTTTCCTGATTTTCTTCGGTTGCCGTTGTGCGATACTTCTCTCCGTCGTCTATGACGGCATTGACATGGAAGCCGGCCTGATGTTCCCCGGCTGTTGATGCTGACGACGTCAATTTGCTTTGCCCTTGCATGGCCGGTGGGATTGCAGCTTGTTCCACTGGCCGTGCTTTTTTATTCTGTCCTGCCCGGCGGCTTACACCGCTCCATATTGCTTCAGAAATGTCAGCATGATCGGCTCGATTTTCTGCCGCAGGTGCGCGTTGGCAAAGCCCGCCCACGCCAGCGGTGTCGTGACGTCCAGCGGCCCGTCGGGACTGTTTCCCAGCCCATCGGTAAGAATCACGCCCGCTTCCTGAGCGATCAGGGCGGAAGCCATGTCGTACGGATGGGCGCAGAGCCCGGGTTGCATCTTCAGGGCTCGATAAAAATGCGGTCTCAGATCGGCGTTGAAACGGTCATGTCCCATGATCAGTTCATAGAACTGTCCCCCCGTGCTTATGTACTGGTCATCAAATATCATCGGGGTTGCGGTATCGATTTCTCCCGCGCATTGTCGTGCGATCAGTTCCATTAATTCAGCCGCCGGCACCTTGGTTCCCGGAAGAAAGCTGGTAATGGCGGCGAATCCATGGTTGATCGTGTCTGCCTTGCTCGGGGCGATGGGGATACGCTCCGTTTCTTCGGTCAGCAGATTATCCCGCACCGCCATCGCACCCCGGCCCTTCCCCGCCCAGAGTACATCACATCGGGTCTGTTTGGAGGTTGGAATCTCGGCCTGCATCGCCACGCTGATATGACTCAGCCGTGTTTGCATCCCAAGGTTGGGTGCAACCCCGGCCAACACCCACGCTGAGCGCTTGTCAAACATCAATTCCCGCGTGCCGTCGATCGGGTCGACAATCAGTTGAAATGCCGCATCTTCCGGCATGGTTCCGCTCGGAAAAGTCATCATTCCCTCTTCCTCGCCCCCTTCAATCCCTTCCGCGATCAAGGTCAATGAAAATTCCTTTGACCATTCCCGGCAGAATTCAATCAATATCGGTTCAACAATTTGATCCACCGCGTAAATGGTGTCGGCGGCACTGTGGCGGTCGATATCCGCAAAGACCATCCCACGTTCTCGTGCGTCCAGAATGGCGCTGCGGATATTACGGCCCAGTATGCACAGTTTCTCAACAAAATATTCCGCCTCGCGGGGAAGTTCTCCGACTGCATGCATGGTGTTAATTCCTCATCATTCGCCGGTTATTTAATCCTCCCCACGCAGATCGGTAGTCTCGGCCGGGCACCCGGCCGGTGTTCCTGAATTCGGACGCCTGCCTCGCACCCTGCGCCATACCGCCTTGACCATGGGCCAGAAGGCATAAAAATAAATGACGATCAGAGCCGCTATCTGCGGCTGCCAAAGCAGAAATAGGATCAATAAAACCGCCCGAACCACGTACGAAAAAGGCTTTCGGCCGCGCAGATATTGATTGATGACATGCTCGTACGAAATCCGGCTTACCATCAGCAGGGCTGATAGCAGAAGTATGACCGGCATCGTGTACGGAAAGCTTGTGAGAACCCAATGGCTGATCACCGGCGGCACGTTAAACGGGAGGATGTGCGGCGCACCGCGCTGCAGGCCTTCAAAAAAAATCACGCTCGCCGCTATAACCCCCGCCGCCCCCGGCGACGGCAATCCACGGAAGGCCATGTGGGAATCAATATCGTGTTGTGTCATCGTGTTGAAGCGGGCAAGCCGCAATCCAGCGCACGCCACATACACGGCCGCGATGATCCAGAAAAAGCGGCCGTCCATGCTGTGTGCCAGCGGCCCGATGTGGCCGTCATACGTCGGGCGAGTTTGCGAAAGCACATGTCCGATCAGTTTCAGGCTCAAAAATGCCGGAGTGACGCCAAAACTCACCACATCCGCAAGCGAATCCAGTTCCGCACCGAAATCACTTGTTGCCCGGGCCAATCGTGCCATCGACCCATCCAACATGTCGCAGATCATGGCGGCGAAGATCAGATATCCCGCCACCGAAAAGTTATTCATGAAGGTTGTTGATTTGCTCGGTGGGGCGGAGGCGTATCCCAATGCGGCAAACCCGCATAGCAGATTCCCCAATGTGAAAAGGGTGGGCAGCACCGCGATCATGCGGCGCGACAATTCAGATCCGCCGTTGAAATTGCTTTCGTGTTCCTGCGAACGGGTATCTTCGTGACTTTCCGTCATCCGGCCAAGCATCCTGACTTTTGGGGGGACCGCACCACATGCGCTCAGGCGATCCTCAACCCTGCAATCTTATCGACCACCATGATAAACAAATTTCTCCCATTCGGGTGATCGGAAATTGAAACTTGAGAAGTTACGGGTGTTTGTTGATTAAGGCTCGTTAATCCCGCGGTAATTTCGCAGCAAAATTCTGCATTGTCCCCTTCGGGTGAGCACCAACCGAGCGCAAGCTCCGCCACTGCGGATTTGCACACAAACCTCCAGTTCAGACTCGCCGACAGCCAATCGACGGCATGCGTCCGCGTCCTCCCCGATAGATGGCGACCGCCGCTCGGGGGTTTTAACCCCCGTTTCCCGTCTTTGAGGTTAATGATGTCGCACCTCGACCATCCTGAATCCTGCCAGCATGGCAGCGAAGGCGGCATTTTCGGCAACGTTATCCGTCGTGGCACATTTGGGAATATGGGTAATTTTCTCAGATATAACTTCTTAATAAACATACGTTTATGTGTGTGTTCGTGAAGCCGATGTAAGCTTCGGCACGATCATTGCATCGCCATGCGGTAGTGGTGAACTCTGGATTACTGTTGGGCGTGTGTCCCACCAGGGTTCAGAAGAGGTTATGTCACGGGCGTCGCCTCAATAGCCTCATATAAAGTTCACCGCGACGAAAGGAAGTTTTTATCATGCCGAAAGTCATTGGAATTGATCTGGGAACCACCAACTCAGTCGTCGCCATTATGGAGGGAGCGCAGCCCAAAGTTTTGATTAATGCGCAAGGGTCGCGACTCACGCCATCCGTCGTCGGCTTCACCGACAAAGGTGAGCGCCTGGTCGGCTTGCCTGCCAAGCATCAGCAGGTCACCAATCCAACCAACACCATTTTCTCAATTAAGCGATTCATGGGACGGCGCCACAGCGAAGTCGGTGGCGAAGAAAAATTGGTCCCGTACAAGATTATCGGGGGGCCGGAGGAACTCGTAAAAGTCGAGGTGCGCGGCAAGGCGTACACCCCACCCGAAATTTCCGCCATGATTCTCCAGGATCTCAAAAAAACCGCTGAAGATTATCTCGGCGAAAAAGTGACCGACGCCATTATTACCGTTCCGGCCTATTTCAATGACTCCCAGCGTCTGGCCACCAAAGAAGCCGGTGAAATTGCCGGTTTGAGCGTCAAGCGCGTGCTGCCGGAACCGACCGCCGCCGCATTGGCGTACGGAATGGACAAGAAAAAAGGTGGCAAGATCGCGGTATTTGATCTTGGTGGCGGCACCTTCGATGTGTCGGTTCTGGATGTTGCTGAAGGCGTCTTCGAAGTGCTTTCGATCAACGGCGATACTCACCTGGGCGGTGATGATTTTGATCAGGTGCTCGTCGATCATCTGGCGGAGGAATTCCGCAAGCAGACGGGTGTTGATCTCCGGAAAGACCCGATGGCTCTTCAACGACTTAAGGAAGCTGCCGAAAAAGCGAAGATTGAACTCTCAAGCAATATGGAAACGAGTATCAATCTTCCGTTTATTACGGCGGATGCCAGCGGGCCTAAACACCTGCAGACCAGCCTGACCCGCAGCAAATTCGAGGCCCTTACCAGCCACCTGATCGAGAAATGCCGACAGCCTGTCATCAAGGCACTGCAGGATGCTAAGCTTTCGGCCTCGCAGATTGATGAAGTGTTGTTGGTCGGCGGATCGACCCGAATTCCGCGTGTTCAGCAGCTCGTGAAAGAGCTTTTTGGCAAGGAAGGCAATAAGTCCGTTAATCCCGATGAGGCCGTAGCGCTGGGTGCTGCGGTTCAGGGAGGTATCACCACCGGCGAGGTGAAAGATATCCTCGTGCTGGATGTGACACCGCTCACCCTGGGCCTTGAAACGCTCGGTGGCGTCATGACCCCGTTGATTCAGCGCAATACGACGATCCCCACCAGCAAGACGGAAGTCTTCAGTACCGCAGCGGACAACCAGACCAGTGTGGAAGTGCACGTGCTTCAAGGTGAGCGCCCGCTTGCCAAGGACAATCGTACGCTCGGTAAATTCCAACTCACCGGCATCGCACCCGCGCCGCGTGGCATGCCGCAGATTGAGGTGACATTCGACATTGACGTCAACGGTATCCTTAATGTAAAGGCCAAAGACAAGGCCACCAACAAGGAAAGCACCGTCAAGATCACCGGCCACAGCGGTCTCTCAAAGGAAGAGATCGAGCGGATGAAGAAGGAAGCCGAGGCCCACGCCGAAGAGGATAAAGCTCGCCGTGAACTCATCGACCTGAAAAATCAGGCCGAGTCCGTCACGCTGCAGGTGGAAAAGGAGCTTCAGGAGCATGGCGATAAGGTCGGACCGCAGGAACGCGCCGACTTGGAAAGCTCTCTGAATCAGACCCGCGAAGTCCTCAAGGGCGAAGATAAGTCGGCCATCGAAAAGGCGCTCGCGAATCTCAATAAAGCGCGCTTGAAGCTCGGTGAATCGATTTATAAATCGACTGGCGGCAGCTCGGCTGGTGCGGCGGGGGGCCCGGAGGCCGGCCCGTCGGGCGGTCAGACATCATCGACCGGTGATGAATCAGGGAAAAAGCCCGATGATGTCATCGACGCCGAGTATGAAGTGAAGTAATTGGCAGTTAGCGGATTGGCTTTCGGGGCCGCCACTGGACACACCGAGTTCCATGGCGGCTCTGTTTTTTCGCGAGCAAACATGCCCGACTTGGAACCGATGGCCATACGGCTGAAAAAAAGTGAAGCCTTGGAAATTGATTGGGCCGACGGGAGAACCGTCGTCTATCCGCTTCGTTTCCTTCGCCGGATGTGCCCCTGTGCCGGGTGTTGCGGTGAACGGGATCTCCTCGGCAGGCAGATCCTGCCCGTGGTGCGGACCACTTACGACGGTCCGATCACCGCCGCCGGCGCCGAACTTGTCGGACACTATGCCCTGCGGATGATCTGGTCCGATCATCACGCCACCGGCCTCTATACGTATCAGTATTTAGATGAACTGGCGCATGGCCATCCTGATGCCGTCCGTGTGGTTGATACGAATCAACCGGGCGGCGAAATTTGATTCCACCCTGCGGGCGGCAACCGCATTCGGCTTCCTTGAGATGGATGGATAGAATGGCAATGGCGGCAGCGATGCTCGATGCGGTCCATGGAGCACGCTGAGAAAGGTGATACCATTTTAATATGACGCACGATGAATCCAACGCACAGGCTCCCGAACCCGAAGAATCTTCGCGGACGCTCAACGAACCGATTTTCTATAACCCGGTAAAAGGCGAATTCTGTAATCTGCCGGAAACCCTTCCCATTCTGGCGACGCCGGATGTCGTCCCATTTCGAGATTCCACCGTACGCATTCAGATCCGCTCGGACGCGGCCCGGCGGGTATTGGAGCACGCCGATAACGGCGAACACCTCGTCGCCGTCATCCTCCAGAAAAATCCATCCATCACATCTCCGGGGAAAGGGGATCTGCACGATGTCGGTATGCTGGGCCTGATACTCAAGGCCTTTCCCGAAGGTGATCAGAATGCCAGCGCCATGTTTACCGGAATTGAACGGGTCGTGATTAACGGCGAATTAATGACCGACCCGATCCTGCAGGCGCCCGTGCGCCTCGCACCGGACGTCCCCGGTGCGTCTGAGGCTGAACTTGAAATCCTTTTCGAGGCCGTTAAAACCGCCGCCCTGCGCCTCATCGAGATATCACCCGATATTCCACCGGAAGCCACCGCCATGCTCAATGAGATCAAGGGCGCCGCTGCGCTGGCTGATTTTCTTGCAGAGCGCATGGATCAGCCCATCGAAGCCAAACAGAAACTCATGGCGCAGACGGATGTGTACCAGCGACTCAATGAAGTCGGGCGGCAGGTGGCCCGGCGGATCGAAATGATGGAGCTCATCAATAAAATTCGCGGTGATGCCCGATCGCGCATCGATGACCAGCAGAAAAAATATTTCCTCCGCGAACAGATCGAATCCATTCAAAAAGAAATCGGCGACGACGACCCCGAAACCCGCGATGCCGCACGCCTCAAGGAACGCATCGCCGCCGCCAAACTCCCACCCGGTGTCAAAGAGGAAGTCGATAATGAACTGGCCCGCCTCACCTCGATTCCCCAGGCGTCACCGGAGTATTCGCTTCTCCGCGGCTATCTGGACACCATCGCGTCCCTTCCCTGGTCGGTCGAAACACCGGATCATTTCGATCTCCGGCGTGCGCGAAAAATATTGGATGAAGATCATTACGATCTTGAAAAAATCAAACGCCGCATCGTCGAGTTCCTCGCCGTGCGCCGTCTCAACCCGACCGGCCGCGGCTCCATTTTGTGTTTTGTCGGACCGCCGGGTGTCGGTAAAACCAGTCTCGGCAAATCCATCGCCCGATCACTGGGCAGAAAATTTTATCGCCTGAGTCTCGGTGGTGTTCGGGATGAGGCGGATATCCGCGGTCACCGCCGCACCTACATCGGTGCTTTTCCCGGGCGAATTATCGAAGGCCTTAGAAAATGCGGCAGCCGCAATCCGGTCATGATGCTCGATGAGATCGACAAGCTCAGCAGCGATTTCCGCGGCGACCCCGCATCGGCACTGCTCGAAGTGCTGGACCCCGAACAGAATCATACGTTTCAGGATCATTATCTCAGCCTGCCGTTTGATTTAAGCCATGTGATTTTTATCTGCACAGCCAATTCGGTTGATCCGATTCCCCACGCCCTTCGCGACCGGCTGGAAATCATTGAAATTCCCGGCTACACACTCAGCGATAAACTGCAGATTGCCGAGCGCTATCTCATCCCGCAACAACTCGTGGAACATGGACTCACCGCGCAGCATTGCCGTATCTCCATCGCAGCTCTCAAGGCCCTGGTGGAAGGGTACACTCGGGAATCGGGGGTTCGCAATTTGAATCGTAATATCGCGGCGGTCATGCGCGGTGTGGCGGCGAAAATCGCCGAAACACTGCCGCCCCTGGTTTTGGACGCTCCCCCGGCCGCTGCGGATGAAAAGCCGGCGGCGAACGCGGCGGGCGAGAAACCGGCAGGCGACCCCACCCCGCAGGACAAAATTAATATCCCTCCGGACGCACCGGCATTTGTCGTGCAGCCGGAAGATCTCCACAGCTATTTGGGTCCTGTGCAGTTTGAAAGCGAACTGGCCCTGCGGGCATCAACGCCCGGCGTGGCAACCGGTCTTGCCTACACGCCGGTCGGGGGCGACATCCTGTTTGTTGAAGCCAGCCGCATGCACGGCAAGGGGCGTATGACCATCACCGGCCAGATCGGGCGGGTCATGGGTGAATCCGCACAGGCGGCCCTGTCTCTGCTCAAAAGCCGAAGCGACCGATTTAATCTCGATCCCGCAAGCTTCAGCAAATCGGATATTCATATTCACGTCCCCGCAGGGGCCGTGCCCAAGGACGGTCCGTCAGCCGGTGTCTCCATGTTCACCGCGCTGGTAAGTCTTTTCACCGGACAGGCCGTCCGCCCGGATGTCGCCATGACCGGCGAGATCACCTTGCGCGGATTGGTCCTGCCCATCGGCGGCGTGAAGGAAAAACTCATCGCCGCGCATCGGGCGGGTATTAAATTGGCCCTCCTCCCCAAACGCAATGAAAAGGATGTGATGGAGATCAAGCCGCCGCTCAAGGGGATGGCGGTTGAATACGTCAATAACGTCGATGAACTGATCCGAATCGCCATTCCGTCTCTCGCCCCGACGACCAAGCCGGAGATAAAACCGGCGGCTCGGACGACCACCACCGCCGCCGAGCCCGGGAAATTGTCATCCATCCGCAAAAATCGTCCCAATTCACCGATGATTCCGCCCGGCAATGCATAAAAGGCACGGTAGGACATGACCGATTCGTTTACCAGCACCGATACCCTGCCCGCGGTTGATCTCGGGCATTGCGCGTACCGTGAGGCGTGGGAGCGGCAACTCGCATTCCATCAACGGGTTCTCGACGGAGAGTTTCCCCGCGGTTTGATCATTCTCGTTGAGCATCCGCCGGTGGTGACTTTTGGGCGGCGCCCCGGCTCGGCAGATCATCTCCTCGCAGACGCGATAACCCTCAGCAATCGGGGCGTTGAAGTGGTGCAGAGCGACCGCGGTGGCGATATTACTTTTCATGGGCCGGGGCAATTGGTCGTCTATCCGATTATTCCGCTGCGGCGTTACAACCTCGGATTATTGGAATATATGCGCCTGCTGGAGCAGGTGGTGATTGCTGCGGTATCACCTTTCGGTATTAAGGGTGTGCGTGATACCTGCGCTACGGGGGTGTGGGTGGATACCGCCGGGCCGGGAGAATCCACGCAATCTCACGGCATGCCGCAGGCGTCTGATTCCCCGCCATCCCGCTGCGAAGGCGGCACTGCGCATCTTAAAAAATTATGCGCGATGGGTGTCAAATTGCGGCGATGGATTTCGCTCCACGGATTGGCGCTCAATGTCACCACCGATTTGACCTATTTCGATCTCATCAACCCCTGCGGCCTCTCCCGCCCCGTAACTTCCATGCACGCCCTGCTCGGTGAGCGCTGCCCGGCCATGGCAGATGTAAAGCGGGAGATCATCACGCAATTTGCCCGCCATCTCCGTGGCGATGATTCGTCGCTTCTGGTACCATAATTTGGCGTGACGCGCTGGTAGCTCAATTGGATAGAGCGTCGGCCTCCGAAGCCGAAGGTTGTGGGTTCGACCCCCGCCCAGCGCAATACCATGCGATCCGATGCGCCGGCCCATATCACGCCCGCTTATTGCCGTGTCGCCAGTGAAATCCGCCAGCGCGCATCGTCGCTCGTAGTTAGCCGGCACATTCATGTGCCGCTCTATCGCGCCCGCCACCTTGCCAACCAAATCTGAACGCCGATAATAGCTCCTGCACAGGATGTCGATCGGTTCTCGGCGCAGCGTGCCCGCAGTGCCTTTGGTAGGGGATGGATGCCGCAGATTTTTGACAATATTGAGCGCGATCTCCTCCCCGCACTGCGCGACGCCATCGGCGTTTCCCACCGGGGCGATTTCTGCGTCGGCTACTTCAATCTCCGCGGCTGGAGCAAACTCGCGCCCCTCATCGACAACTGGCCCGGCGGGGACGGCCAATGCTGCCGCCTGCTGATCGGCATGCACCGTTCGCCGCAGGAGTTGATCGAATCCGCCCAAAGCCTCGCTGCCCGGCCGGATGGGATCGATAACCAGACGGCCGCCCGCCTGAAAAATCAACTTGCACAGGAATTCCGCCGCCAGCTTGCCATCGGCGCACCGACCGATGACGATGAAGTCGGCCTCCGCCGCCTTGCCGCCCAACTCTCCGCCGGCAAGCTCAGGGTGAAACTCTTCCTCCGCCACCCCCTGCACGCCAAACTTTACCTCCTCTTCCGTGACGACAAGGTTAACCCGAAGATCGGCTACCTCGGCAGCAGCAACCTTACCCTTGCCGGTCTCTGCAACCAGGGCGAATTGAACGTGGATGTCATGGACGGCGACGCCTGCGACAAACTCGCCCGCTGGTTCGAAGACCGGTGGAACGACAAATTTTGCATCGACATCACGGCTGATCTCATCAAAATCATCGATGAGAGCTGGGCGCGGGAAGCGCCGATTTCCCCTTACCACATCTACATCAAAATGGCGTACCACCTCGCGGAGGAAGCTCGCTCCGGCCTGAGCGAATTTCAAATCCCCACTGTCTTCGGCGACACGCTCTTTGAATTTCAGAAGGCCGCCGTCAAAATCGCTGCCCACCACCTCAACAAGCGCGGCGGCGTAATCGTTGGCGATGTGGTGGGCCTAGGTAAAACGCTCATGGCCAGTGCGCTGGCCCGTATCTTTGAGGAAGATCAGGGCCTCCAGACGCTGATCCTCTGCCCGAAAAATCTTGTTCCCCTCTGGGAAAGCTATCGGCAGCGGTACGGCCTGCGGGCCACCATCGTCTCCATCACCAACGTTCAGCGCGAACTGCCCGCCCTTTACCGCCACCGCCTTGTGCTCATCGACGAAAGCCACAACCTGCGCAAGCGCGACGGTAAACGCTACCGTGCCATCGCCGAATACATCCGCGCCAACGAAAGCAAGGTCATCCTGCTCTCCGCCACCCCGTACAACAAAACCTACCTCGATCTTTCCAATCAGCTCCGCCTGTTCATCGGCGAGGGGGCAGACATCGGTCTGCGGCCCGAAAGACTGCTGCGCGAGCTTGGCGAAGCGGAATTCACGCGCCGCCATCAGTGCCCAGTGCGTTCCCTGGCCGCATTTGAAAAAAGCGAATACGCCGACGACTGGCGCGATCTGATGCGCCTCTACCTCGTCCGCCGCACCCGCAGCTTTATCCAGCAGAACTATGCAAAGATCGATCCCGCCACCGGCCGCAGATATCTCGAATTCCCCGACGGGCGGCGTGCCAAATTCCCCACCCGCGTCCCGCGCACTGTTAAATTTCAGGTCAATGAAAAAGATCGAAACGATCAATACGCCCGCCTCTTCTCCCCCGAGGTGATCCAGACACTTAATAGCTTGAAACTACCCCGCTACGGCCTCGGCAATTACCGCGACGCCGCCGTCCCGGCCACCGATGCCGCGCAAACCTCCGTGCTAAACGACCTCTCCCGCGCCGGCGTACGCCTCAAGGGCATCTGCCGCACCAATCTGCTCAAGCGCCTCGAAAGCAGCGGCCACGCCTTTATCCTCTCCGTCGAGCGGCACATCCTGCGAAACTTCGTCTGGCTTTATGCCATCGAAAATCAACAGCCGCTCCCCATCGGCACGCAGGATACCGACCTGCTTGACCCCGACTCCGGCGACGGCGATACCGAAATAGGCTTTGCCGCAGATGCCGAGGGTGCTGACGCAGGCGACTCCGAATCCGCCAGCCCCGACCCGGCCCAGTCCGCACCCTTCGCCGACGGAACCGATCAGCTTCGTCGCCGTGCCGCGGACATTTACCGCCAATACTCGCAGCATTTTGGCCGCCGCTTCAAATGGCTGCCGCCCGCTCTTTTTCAAGCCCGGCTCTCCGAGGATCTGGCCGCCGACGCCATCGCCCTGCAGGGTATTCTTGATTCCGTCGGCCCGTGGAACCCCGCTGCTGACGCCAAACTTGCCGCGCTGGCCAATCTGATCACCCGAACCCACTCCGGCGACAAGGTGCTCATCTTCACCCAGTTTGCCGACACCGTGGATTACCTCACCCGCGAACTCACCGCCCGCCGTATCTCCGTGTGCGGCGTCACCGCCGACACACCCGACCCGACCGCCATTGCGCGCCGTTTCAGCCCCGTGGCCAATACCCCCGCCTCCGGTACCGCCCCGGCCGAACGCCCCGGCGATGAAATCCGCGTATTAATTGCCACCGATGTCCTCAGCGAAGGGCAGAATCTTCAGGACTGCCACACCATCGTGAATTACGATCTCCCCTGGGCCATCATCCGTCTCATTCAGCGGGCCGGTCGCGTGGACCGCATCGGCCAGCAGGCCGATGAAATATTCTGCTATTCCTTCCTCCCCGCCGATGGCGTGGAACGCGTCCTGCGCCTGCGGGCCCGCGTGCGCCAGCGCCTCAGGGATAACGCCGAAGTGGTCGGCACCGATGAGGCCTTTTTCGATGATGAAAAATCCGATCTGCCCCTGCTGGAACTCTATCACGAAAAATCCGGCATACTCGACGGCGACGACGATACCGAAGTCGATCTCGCCTCCTACGCCTGGCAGATCTGGAAAAACGCCACCGATGCCGACCCCAGCCTGAAAAAAATAATTCCGGCCATGCCCAACGTGGTCTATTCCACGCGGCCCCACAAACCCACCGACGAAAAGCCGGACGGCGTGCTGGTCTACCTGCGCACCGCCGACCGTACCGACGCCCTCGCCTGGGTGGACCAACACGGCCGCAGCGTGACCGAATCGCAATTCGCCATCCTCAAGGCGGCCGAATGCCCTCCAGATACGCCCGCACTGCCGCGCGTCCCGCACCACCATGAACTGGTTAAACAGGGCGCTGAATTCATTGTTAAAAATGAAATATCCACCGGTGGCCAACTCGGCCGACCCTCCAGTGCACGCGCCCGCACCTACGGACGGCTAAGTGCCTTTGCCGCAAAAACCGACGGCACACTCTTCGCTTTGCCGGAACTCAAAGTCGCCATCGAACAGATTTACAAATACCCCCTTACCGAATCCGCAACCGACACATTAGCCCGCCAACTCAAGGCCGGCGCGGCCGACGAAATCCTGGCGGAACTCGTGATCGCCCTGCACCGCGACGGGCGGCTGTGCCATGTATCAGATGATGCCATCCCCGGCGAGCCGCAGATTATCTGCTCACTGGGCCTCCGGGGGGCGCGCGACTGATCCCGTTGGCGGCCGTTAAACAGTTATCCCGACGCCGCTGGAATTCCTGACGCGAGCCGATGGTTATCCCGGCATCGGTGGAATTCCTGTCGCGAGCCGATGGGTTTATCCCATCGGAAAATCTTTAGGAGACAACATGCCGAATTCACCATTCGCAATGTTTACCACCTGGACCAGCTACGGCACTTGGCTGCCGGGCGATCCACGCGGCCACGTCTCCAACACGCTCGGCACCGACGGTGCCTTTGCCCCAAAGCGCAACCATCGCGGCACTCTCTATTCACGCGGTGATCCCAGGACGCTCGCCGCAGCGCAACAAATTCAAAAGCATGATGCCGTCCGGCTGAACACCGCTCAGGCCTGTACAACTGCCGAGGCCCTCATAAGGGCCGCCAAAGAGCGCAACTGGTTCATCATCCGCGCGGCCATCATGGCCAACCATATCCATACATTGACCACCGGCTGCCCCGACGACGGGCCCGCCGTACGCAGAATCTTCAAAGGAATAACTTCCGCGGAACTCAGTAATAAGGCGGGCAATCCTGGCCGCTGGTGGACGCATGGCGGCAGCGACCGATACCTGCACGATCAAACATCCATCGACGCGGTGGAGCGCTATATCCGTGAGCAGCCGGGGATTCTGTGCGAAATTATAAAAATGCAGGTGATTCCCCGGCAGTGAATCACAAATCTACGCTGAATCCGCACTCGCGCGAGCCACGGGGTTATCCGCCAATACGCGCGCTTCCTTATGCGAGCCACGGGGTTTATCCCCGTGGTCGTCCGCCGGGATAAACCCGGCGGCTCGCCAAGCCGCCCCTCGTACCGCATAATCTACGCCCATGTCCGTAACGCACTTACAACCGAACCACGCCGCCATGCGGGCCTGCCCATACCCCCGCGATTCCCGCACGCCATTCCATGGAAAGCCTGGCCGGGAAACTTTACCACCCGGTGCACCAACTGAAGGAGGAATTGCCCGGTGAAAACAACCCCATCATCAGGAAAAAAATCGGTCGGCAAGAAGCCGCCACTCGATCCCGCCGCAGGCGGCTCAAACCCCCGCATGGATTTTCCCCAAGCCCGAAAGCTTCTCCGCGATTTCCGCTTCCAGGAGCTGTTCATCGAGGTCCTCGGCTGGTCCCGGCCGCCGGCCTCGGCACCCGTCGAAATGAACTGCAAAGGCGTACACGTAACCCGCCGCCATATCGCCGATCTCTCCGGCGTCGGCGTCTACGAGGTGCAGTGCAACACCATCCCGACGGCCGACACTCGCACCGCCGTCCACAAGGAAATCGCCGCCATTCAGCACGAATGCCTCGTCATCTTTGTCGACGCCGACCGCACGCAGAGTATCTGGCGCTGGGCCAAACGCGAAGATGGCAAGACCTTTCCACGCGAACACCATTTTCTGTGCGGCCAGCCGGGCGATCTCTTCATCAGTAAGCTCGGCGCAATGGTGTTCGATTTTTCCGATTTCGACTCACCCGGCGGCGTTGCCCTTACCGACGTCTGCAATCGCCTCCGGGCCGCCCTCGACGTGCAACCCGTTACCAAGCGGTTCTACATCGAGTTTCAGCAAGCGCACGACAACCTCGTCGATCTCATCACCGGCATCGAAAATCCACATGACCGCCGCTGGTACGCCTCGATCCTCCTCAACCGCCTCATGTTTGTCTATTTCCTTCAGCGAAAAGGCTTTCTCGATTACAGGAATCCCGACGCCTGCGACGGCAATCTCAACTACCTGCAGGATAAGCTCGCCGAGTCCAGCCGCACCGGCCGCGACCGCTTTTACGCCGGTTTTCTGCAGATACTTTTCTTCGAGGGGTTCGCCAAACCGGACGACAAACGCACCCCCACCGCCCGCGCGGCCCTGGGCGCCATCCGCTACCTCAACGGCGGCCTGTTCCTGCGGCACCGGATCGAGGCCCAAAATAAGGCGATCTCCGTCCCCGACGCATTCTTCACCCGCCTCTTCGATCTCTTCTCCAAATACTCCTGGAACCTCAACGACACCCCCGGCGGCGACGATCGGGAAATCAGCCCGCACATCCTCGGTTATATTTTTGAAAAATACATTAACCAGAAAGCGTTCGGCGCCTATTACACCCGCCCCGAAATCACCGAATACCTGTGCGAGCAGACCATCCACCGGCTTGTTCTCGACGCCGTCAATACCCCGCACGACCTGCCCGTCCTGCCGGGCGTGAAGCGCCGGGCCTACGAGTCCATCGGTGATCTGCTCATCGACCTCGACGCCCCCGCCTGCCAAAAACTCCTTAATGACGTCCTGCCAAACCTCTCGCTTCTTGACCCCGCCTGCGGCTCCGGGGCGTTCCTCGTGGCCGCGATGAATACACTCATCAATCTCTATTCGGCGGTCATCGGCCGCATCGAATTTCTCAACAACCCGGAACTCGCCGGCTGGCTCGAGAAAATTCGACGGCAGCACGCCAACATCGCCTACTACATCAAGAAGCGCATCATCACCGACAATCTCTTCGGCGTCGATATCATGGAAGAGGCGACGGAAATCGCCCGCCTGCGGCTTTTCCTTGCCCTGGTCGCCTCGGCCGAGACCGTCAAACAGCTTGAACCGCTCCCGAATATTGATTTCAACATCCTTCCCGGCAACTCGCTCGTCGGACTCCTCCGCGTCGACGGGGAATCGTTCGCGAAAAAGGAGCGCCAGGGTAACCTTTTCCGCCAGAAATCCTACCGCGAAATCCTGCTGGAAAAGAACCGGCTGATCGAAAATTACCGCAGCACAACCACCTACGCCAACGATCTCGCTGCCCTGCGCGACGAGATCGACCAAAAAAAGCGGGGCTGCATCGACGTGCTCGACGACCTGCTTCTCGACCAATTTGAATCGCTCGGCATCAAGTACGAGCAGGCGACGTGGGATGAGTCAAAGGGCGCGGCGGGCAAACCGAAAAAACGCCCCCTCGCGCTTACGGATATTCAGCAGCTCAAGCCATTTCACTGGGGGTTCGAGTTCGATGAAGTGCTGGGCGAACGTGGCGGCTTCGACGCCATCATCACCAACCCCCCGTGGGAGGTGTTCCAGACCGACGAGAAGGAATTCTTCATGGACTATTTCCCGTCGATATCCAAAAAGACACTCCGCATTGAAGAATGGGCCGGCCAGCGCAGCCGCATAATGGAAGATGCGGCAATGCGCGCCGCGTGGCTGTCGTACTCGAGCGGCTACGCCCACCCGTCGAAGTACTTCAAGCTCGCCGAGCAGTACGCCAACCAAAAATCGACCGACGCCCTGGGGGACGGCTGCCTGGGCTACCAGGCCACGCTCTCGGCTCCCGGCGGGGTGGCCGTCTCGTCGGGCGGGGACGTGTACATCGCCGACACCTGCGACAAC
>DAHWIP010000049.1:0-9673 GCA_027344975.1 Phycisphaerae bacterium | reverse complement strand
AAACGCTCAGCACCCGGCCGCCATTGGTGACCAGTTGGCCATCGCGCATCGCCGTTCCACCATGGAAAATCTTGACATCCGGCATCATGGCCGCTTCCTGCAGGCCGCTGATCGGTACGCCTTTGACAACTTTTTCGTCGCGTTCCCATCCATAGCCGCCGCTGGCAAGCACGACGCACACGGCAGGGCGGGGGTCCCACTCCAGCGTGATCTGGTCCAGCTTACGGTCGATACAGGCCATCATCGCCTCAACCAGATCGCTCTTGAGCCGCATCATCAGCACCTGCGCTTCCGGATCGCCGAAACGGCAGTTGAATTCCAGTGTTTTCGGACCCGCGGGCGTAAGCATCAAGCCGGCGTAAATAATGCCACGGTAATCAATTTCGTGCCTGGCCAGCGCGTCGAGCAGTGGCACGATAATTTCAGATTCCGCCTTACGACCAAGTTCGTCGGTCATACGGGGGGCCGGGCTGAAGGCCCCCATTCCGCCGGTATTCGGCCCCTGGTCATTATCTCCAATGCGCTTGTGATCCTGTGCGGACTCCAGAATGTACGCAGTGTGGCCGTCAATCAGGGCCAGAAGCGATATCTCCGGTCCTTCCAGTTTTTCCTCAATGACGATGGTGGAACCGGCGGGACCGAATATCTTCTTTTCCATGATATTGCGGACGACATCCAAGGCCTCAACCGGGTCTTTGCAGATGACCACGCCCTTGCCGCGGGCCAGTCCGGCGGCTTTAACCACCATCGCATCGGTACGGGTTTCAACGTAGGCGATGGCGTCGCGCATGGACTTGAAACTTTTTCCTTCCGCGGTGGGAATCAGCGCCTCGCGCATGATTTTTTTGGAAAAGGTCTTGTCCGCCTCGAGCTGCGCTCCCGCCAGGCTCGGGCCGAATGCCCGGATGTTTTTGGCCGCCAGTGCATCGATCAGTCCCAATGCGAGCGGGTCTTCAGGGCCTACCACCACCAGATCAACGGTTTGGTCAACCGCAAAGCGCGTCAGATCGGCGACGGCATCGCTGCGAATATCAACGCACCGGCCAAGTTCGGCCATGCCGGGGTTGCCCGGGGCAATCAGCAGTTCGGTACACAACGGGCTTTGGCGCAGTTTCCATGCCAAGGCATGCTCCCTTGCGCCCGAACCGACAAGCAATATTTTCATATCACCACTTTTTCCTGTTGATGGGAATCTGCATCCCTGCAGATATCAAATCATGCCGGCGAGTTTGGCGTATTCAAATACTCCGCCGGCTTCAATAATCGGTGCCACATCCCCCAGCGGGTTGAGTTTATGCTCCGTCCGCCGCGTGACATTGGATAACAGATTGCGCTTCACATCCACGACCAGTTCATCGCCGGTGTGCGTGATTTCCACGAGCCGCTCGGGCGATTCGTAGGGAACCAGATAACCGCCGTTGACGCAATTTCGGAAGAATATGCGGGCATAAAATTCCGCGATCACCACCCGTACGCCCGCTTCTGCAATGGCCAGCGGAGCATGTTCACGGGAACTGCCGCAGCCGAAATTTCGGCCCCCGATCACAATGCTGAATTCGCTTTTGAATTCATTGGGCTTCACAAAACGGATATTGCCGTCCGGCAGGCCCATCTGCCCGGCGGGTACGCCGTCCATGGCATACATGCCAAAGTATTTCCGTTCGCTGGGGTCGGACGGGTTATAGCTTAAAAATTTGGCGGGGATAATCTGGTCCGTGTCGATGTTATCACCCAACACGTAAGCTTTTCCGCGAATGATATCAAGCATATGGCAAATCCTGTGCGATCATCAGTGAAACACTCCTCACGCCCAAAGTGTAGGACAATTCATCCGCCGCCTCAAGCGGGAGGGTAAATAGTGTGGCGCCCGGAAATTATCCCGGCGGCGTGGCTTCAAGCTCTTCCTGGGTCGGTACACGCTTAACTGCCACCCGGGCCGGTCGGCCGCTGCTCTGAGCAATCGGCGGCGCTGCCGCCGCCGGGCCCCCCGTGCCGTCGGAGTCTTCGCCGGCCAGCGACATCGCATGCCCACCGCGGGCCATGGCAATCATGCCGGTGCGGGCAAGTTCACGGATGCCGTACGGGCGCACCAAATCAACGAATGCGTCGAGTTTGTCTTCCTCACCGGAAAGTTCCACGGTGAGCGAATTATGCCCCACATCCAGAATATGGCCGCGGAAGAGGCCGGCCAATTCAATAATCTCGCTGCGTGTGCGCGGTGAGGCGCTGAGTTTGACCAGCATCAGATCCCGTGCCACAAACGGCGTCTCGCGATAGTCACGCACCTTGACCACCGTCACAATTTTGGCCAGTTGCTTTCGCACCTGATCCAGTGTCCGGTCGTCGGCCACGACGACAATGGTCATTCGCGACAACTGCGGGTCTTCCGTACGGCCCACCACCAGGGAATCAATATTAAACCCACGGGCGGAAAACATGTTGGCCACGTGGGCGAGCACCCCCGGCTCATTCATCACTAATGCGGTTATCACATGTCGCATCCGGCGACCTCCGTTCATTCATGTTTCATATTTCGGGCATTGTCCCGCCGCACGGGCGGGCTCATTCTGACACGGCATCAGGCCAGCGAGCCAAGCTCGCGGGCACTGTTCGGCGGTGCACTGGCCACAACTCCGAGTTCCATCTCATGGAGCCCTTTACCGGACGGCACCATCGGATAGACATTTTCAGCGGTTTCGCAGAGGAAATCGACCACGCACGGTCCCGGATGTTTCACCATCTCTTCAACCGTCTTGAGCACATCTTCCTTGCGGGTGCAGCGCATGCCCCGGATGCCGAAGCTCTCCGCCATGGCGGCAAAATCCGGATTGACCATCTCGCTGTTGGAGAATCGTCCGCCGTAGAAAAGCTGCTGCCACTGCCGCACCATCCCCTGGAAGCGGTTATTCAGGATGGCGACCTTCACGGGCAGGTTGAACTGCCGGATGGTGGCCAGTTCCATGGCCGTCATGATGTACGAGGCATCGCCGTCGATATCGATCACCAGTTCTCCCGGGCGGCCCACCTGAGCGCCGATGGCCGCGGGAAGCCCGTAACCCATGGTGCCCAGTCCGCCGCTGGTGATCATGCTGCGGGGAAAACGCCAGCGGATAAACTGCGCCGCCCACATCTGATGCTGTCCGACGCCGGTCGTGAAATACGCCTTGCCTTCGGTCACCTGATTAATCGCTTCAATGATCGCCTGCGGCTTGGGCAGGGGGGAATCATCGTGATAGGTGAACGGAAACTTCTGCTTCCACGCCTTGATCTGTTCCAGCCACGCCTCGCGCGGGCGGTATTCCGCCAGTTCGCACATCTCCGCAAGGCACAGCTTCGCATCACCCACAACCGGCACGTCCACCTTCACATTTTTGCTGATACTCGACGGGTCCACATCCACATGGATAATCCGCGCCTTGGGTGCAAAGAGCTTCAAATTGCCCGTGACGCGATCGTCAAATCTCGCGCCAACGGCAATCAGACAATCTGATTCCTGCACCGCATAATTGGCGTACGCACTGCCATGCATCCCCAGCATATGCAGGCTCAGCGGATCATGTTCATCAAACGCCCCCATGCCCAGCAGCGTGGTGGTGCATGGAATGTTGGCTTTTTTCGCCAGCTCCCGCACTTCGGCCCAGGCGTCGCTGATGATCGCGCCACCCCCGACATACAACACCGGACGCTCCGCCCGATTGATCAGCTCCATCGCCTGCCTGATCATCCTGCTGTGGCCGGCCCGGTACACCTTGTACCCCGGCAGATACGGCGTATCGTCAATCATCTGCTCCACCTTGGACGTGGTGACATCCACCGGCAGATCGATCAGCACCGGCCCCGGACGCCCCGTCGTGGCGATGATGAAGGCTTCATTAATAATTCGCGGCAGATCGTTGACCGACTTGACCAGATAATTCCGTTTGGTCACCGGGCGCGTGATGCCCGTCACATCCGCTTCCTGAAACGCATCGTTCCCGATCATGTAAGTCCGCACCTGACCGGAAAACACGATCATTGGAATCGAATCCATGTACGCCGTCGCCAGTGGTGTGACGGTGTTGGTTGCACCCGGACCGCTGGTGACAATCACGATGCCGGGTTTGCCGGTGGCGCGGGCGTATCCGTCGGCCATATGACCGGCGCCCTGTTCGTGCCGCACCAGAATAAAATTGATCTGGTTCTTGTATAGTTGATCAAAGGTCGGGAGGATCGCTCCGCCCGGATATCCAAAGGCATCCGTGACGCCATGCTCCACGAGCATCTGCAGCATGATCTCGGCGCCGGTTTTGCCGACATACCGATTCGTTCGGCCGGTCGGCGCACCGAGCACGGGAAGCCCGTTGCCAAGGTCGGCTGCAGCGGCCTGATTGCGACCATCCGACTTAGACTCGACGGATCGAGTTTCAGCCTGTTCCGCATTTTTATTTTTGTTTTTGGCGGCGCCAGCAGACTTAGGCGCCCCGGTCGGGGGGGTAAGCGTAGACATAGTAATCCTCACATCATCGGCTGCCGCATGTCGGTTAGCTTGGTGTCCGCCGCACGGCGGATAACACCAGCGCCTGACTCGGCCGCCGTTTTCTTCCGAAAACCAGATACCGCGCTACCCGCAGGAGGCGGCATCCGTCGTGCGAAGGTAATTATCGTCAAAAGGGAGGGCGCATGCAAGCCGAGGCGTCGGAACTTATTGCCGCAGGGTGGCATATTGGTTATCGGATCTTGCCACCCAGGCAAGCCCGATGGGCGAAGTTTGGCACAAGGCGACGTTAACTTTCGCACTTCTGGGAAACTTTCGCGATGCCGTGCTGGAACTGCTTCTGGAGCGGCCGGATGAGGAATTTCATCTCCGGCAGGTTGGTCGCTATGGGTTCGGCGAGGATGGTGCGACACGCGGCGATGCCTGTGCGCTCCGCCGTCTCCTCGGCGGTTAAATCGGTTTTATCCTCTGTTTGCAGTTGGGAGAGTCGCGGCTTTATAAGCGAAGCTGGGTGGCGGTCCCCCGTGCGGCAGGAAGCACCATTCCGGGGGCGAGGTCTGCCTGTATTCCGCGGCGTCGGAGGAGAATATTTCATATTGCAGAGTCCGTGGTAAACTATGGCTTCGTATGGCGGTGCGGTCAACGGCCCGATGTGATTTTTGTACGGGCACGGGACGCATTGAGGTGAAATTTTTACTCCACGGAGGCAAATGGGTGATCATTACTGTAACAGGCCGACATCTCGACGTAACTCCCACCATCAAAAATCATGCGGAGGAAAAAGCCCGAAAACTCCTCAAGTATTATGATCTGATCAAGGAAATTGAAGTCATTCTCGACGGCAGCAGCGGGAAAGGCATGCGTGTGGAAATGATTGTCAATGCCGAACACCGCAACATGTTTGTCGGGACGGTGGAGGGGGAGGACCTTCACGCGTGCATCGATATGGCGTCGCATAAACTGGAACGTCAATTGACCGAACATAAGGATAAATTCCGCAATCGCAAACATCCGTCTTAAGCGGGCGTATCGCGGGGTGCTCAGGCGGCAGATCGATCGCGACCGGCCCGGGCGACATTACAATAAGTTGGCATGGTTGCCGAGTTGTTTTTAGGATTCATGTGATGAAACTCAGCGATTTTATTGTAAAAGAGGCGATTATTGCCGAGCTCAAGGGGAATACGCGCGATCAGGTAATTCGTGAGTTGATTGAGGCGTTGGCGACGGTCAAGGCGATCAATCCCGCCGATGCCGATGTGATCGCCAAGGCGGTGATCGACCGCGAAAAGCATGGAAGCACCGGCTTCGGCAAGGGAGTCGCGGTGCCGCATGTGAAACACCCGGCGATTAAAAAGCGCGTCGGCACCATCGGGCGAAGCAGTGTGGGCGTTGATTTTGCGGCCTTGGATCAGGCGCCGGTATACAGCGTGGTGCTCCTGCTTTCACCGCCGGAAAGTCCCGACGGACATCTGCATGCCATGGAGAATATCTTCCGCCATCTGCAGATGGACACCTTCCGCCGATTTTTGCGTCAGGCCACAACGGAAAAGCAGATTGCGGAGCTGATCGACGAAGCCGACCATAACACGCTCAGCCGATAAGCCGACAGACATACGCACCGGGGCGACGGCTGATAGCGTCCGCCATCCGATGCAGCGAAGAGACGGGATGAAACAGCTCCCGCGACAGATTTTGGAACAAGCATGGCCGCCATGGAACGACAGATCGTCATATGCAACAAGTTGGGTCTGCACGCCCGACCCGCCATGCAATTTGTTGATGTGGCCAATCAATACCGCAGTCATATCCGCGTGTGGAAGGGAGATCAGTGCGTGGACGGTAAAAGCATCATGCACATGATGATGCTGGCGGCGACCGAGGGGACCGGCCTGCGCATTGAGGCCGACGGAGAGGATGCACAAAAGGCTCTCGACGCTCTGGAACAGCTTGTCAACGGCCGTTTTGGTGAAGAGTAACCGATAACTTTGCACCGTCCCGAAGTCCCGGTCATTCCGAAAGGTGGGTGGGTTGATACAACACAGACATAAGCGACTGATGGTAACGGTTTCCGTTGTCTCGCTTCTGGCGGCTCTTCTGCCGGTGGGCCCGGCCGGCGCGGTAACCAGCCGACAGGTGATCAGCGCTATCCGGCGGGGCGTGACGTATCTGCTGTCAAAAGAAAAGTCCAAGTACTTTTGGGAGTCTTACGATCTGGGTGTCAATCAATTTACCCGCGGCGGCGAGACCGCTCTGGTGACGGAAGCGTTGATTGATGTCAGTTCCAGTCTGCACCTGCGTCGGCTGTCCATATTTGATCCCGCCATGGCCCGGGCGATCAACTATGTGGCGGCGATGCGAACGCAGTCGACCTATGCGGTATCATTTCAGGCCAATGCCTTGGCATTGCTGCCGAATTATCGCAAGCCTGCCTATTTCAAGGCGCTGGAATGGGACAGCCGCTATCTCAACAACGCCATGCATCACGACGGGGGCTACACATACCGGTGGACGCCGGGATTAAATCCGCCGCACCAGAGAGCGCCCGGTCACTGGGACAATTCCAACACCCAGTACGGCGTGCTGGGGCAATGGGCGGCTGCGCATGCGGGCGTGCGTGTGCCGCAACGTTATTGGTTTACCGCCGCCCGGCACTGGCATTCGACGCAGTATCTCAACGGCACATGGGGATATTGGGGTTTTCGGGGGCGCCCGCGTGGTCGCCCCAGCCGGCCGCAGACGATGACACCTGCCGGGATCGCCAGCCTGCTGATAGCGGATGAATATCTCAAGGCCCGAGCGCCGGGCGCGGATCAGAAAGATATGAGCGTTGTGCGGGCGATGCGCTGGATCGATAAGCACATCAATCCGAAGGCGAAAGATCTGTATGAACTTTACGGCTATGAGCGGGTTGGTCTGGCGACCGGGCTGCAATATTTCGGCCATGTAAACTGGTATGACGCTTTTGCATCCGATCTGGTGCACCGCCAGAATAAGAACGGCAGTTGGTATCCGATGTTCCGGGCCCTTCGCTGGAATGAGCGCCGCGGTGACGGCGGTACCGGGCCGTACCGCGAGCCGGTCATCGGCACGGCCTATGCGCTGCTGATTCTGGATCGGGGGCTTAATCCGGTCGTATTTAATAAATTGCAGTACAGCAGCGGTTATTTCGGCACGTGGAACCGCCGCCCGCGTGACGCGGCCAATGTTACTTCATGGATGACACGTGCGTTTGATGCCCCGCTGAATTGGCAGGTGGTGAATATTGATACGCCGTCACGAACGTGGCTGGATTCCCCCATCCTGCTGATTACGGGCTCGCACCCGGTGACCTTCACCCAGACGCAGATCGCCCGCCTGCGGCATTACGTACACGCCGGCGGCATGGTTTTCTGCAACTGCAACGACTATTCCGCCGCGTTTCGCCAGTCCATGTTGAAGCTGGGCGAAGAAGTCTGCGGCCGCAAATATCCGGCCTGCAAACTCGGGCCCAAGAACATGCTCTACACCATGCAGAGCTGGTACCGCACCACCTTTAACCCCGGCTGGATTGCGATTTCCAATGGCATCCGCTATCTCTGGATCATCAGCCCGGCGGATCTGGGCCGGACATGGCAGCAGCGGCAATTTACCAATAAAACTCCGTGGAATCTGGCGACCAATCTGTACCTCTACGCCACCGGTCGCGGTCTGCTTTCCGACCGGCTCGATTCGCTTTATGTTCCGCGCAGCGATGCCAAACCGCTGCGGACGGTTGCGGCAGCGATATTAAAATACCACGGCAATTTCAATCCGGAGCCCGGTGCATGGCTGCGGATGGCGCGACTGGCACGACAGGATGCCGCCACCCGGGTGAAGCTCTCGGTAGAGCCGATCACCTCTCTGGCGGCCGCCGGCGGCACCGGAGGCAAGGCCGATGTGAAAGTGAATCTGGCGCTGATGACCGGTACGGGCAGTTTTACGCTCAGCAGCGACGAAACGGCGGCGCTGAAATCGTATCTGGAGCATGGCGGCCTGCTTTTTGCCGATGCGGGCAGTTCCACCCGTGAGTTTACGATTTCATTTGATACGCTCTGCGAAAAACTCTTTCCGGGTCATCCCCTTGAGCCACTTCCATTTCACATCTCGCTTTATACGGGGAAAATGCCCGGCGGTATCCGGGCCATGCACGCGGAATATCGTAAATATTACATTCAGCGGCATGGGATGCATCATTACGCCCATCTGGACGGCGTGAAAGTTCATGGGCGCTGGGTGATTATTTTTTCCTCCTGCAATCTCACCAGCGGCCTGCTGGGTACCAATACATGGGGAATCAGTGGCTACGCCCCCGGCTATGCCGTCAAGCTGGCCCGCAATCTGCTCTGCTACGCAGTCGGGCATCCCGCCAGTGGGGCGGCACACTGATCTGCCGACGGCAGTAGAATTTTTTTTTCAGCGATCCCGCATTCAGCGCGGGATGATGGGACAGGATTCGTTGATCTGTTTGCCGGCGGATTGAAAGAGTTGCCGTAAATCGCGGACTCGCAGGAGTCCCTCTGCGGCGAACTGGCTGAAAGTGCGGGCGACGCGTTGATCGTGGGCGATCGGGAGATAGCGGTTGTAAAAACTGATGGATCGCTTTTCGCTGGCGATGGTGAGGCGCATCGCCTCGTCGAAACGAGCATCATCGCGGGCATCGAGCAGGCGCGGGCCGACACACACCATGGCCTTGTCGCGGCTGGTGAGATAAAAACATGCGGAGGGAAAAAGTTCGCTGAGAAGTTTCTGCAGGGTGTCGCGCTGATTGTATTCGGTCTGCACCATCTGCTGAAATGCCGCCTTGAGATCTTCCGTATGCGACTTTTCGCCCAGTACGATATAGCGGTAGGCGGCTACGGCCTCACCATAGGCAGCGATGGCCAGGGCCTTGTCGTCGGTAAGGCCTGAGAGATCAAACTGGGTGGGGTTTTTGCCCATGAGAGCATTTTATCACAAATGCCCACCCGCTGTTATACGCCGGGAATGGGGGGGGCTTTCTGCAAAACGTCTTCCCAGAGGACGCGGAGCACCTCCGCCACCGACCATGCCTGTGCGATGCAACCGCGGGGTTGGTGGGGTGGGTCGCCATCGGCGATTTCCGCCAGCGAGCCGATGCCATAAACAGCCATGCGGTCGACCAGCGGTCGGATAAAGGCCATGCGCTCGTCGGCGGATGACTGC
>DAHWIP010000048.1:0-9679 GCA_027344975.1 Phycisphaerae bacterium | reverse complement strand
CATTTGCTCCGCCACGATGTCGATCACCTTCTGTTCAATCTGATCCATATCAGCCATATCAAACGGCCTCCAATAAAAACTCTGGCATACACAGGAACCGGACGTTCACTTCTACAATCGCCGGGCCCTTTAAGTTAGCCTGACTCAACAAATTTATCAACATAACACTTCAACCATCCGGTCACGCACCGGCCAGCCGCCTACATCGACATCCCGCCGTCGACCGCGATCACCTGCCCGGTGATGTATCCTGCCGCATCTCCGGCCAGAAAGCTTACCACATGGGCCACTTCAGCCGGCGTTCCGAACCGGCGCAGCGGGATCATCTCCTGCACTTTTTCCTTGATCTGCGGGGGCAGGACATCGGTCATATCCGTTGTGGTGAAACCGGGGGCCACGCAGTTGGCAGTCACCTGCTTACCCGCCAATTCACGGGCGATGGATTTGGTCATACCGATCAGCCCGGCTTTGGAAGCCGAATAATTCACCTGGCCCGCATTTCCAATGATGCCCGAAACCGACGCGATGTTGATGATGCGCCCCCATTTGGCGCGAATCATCGATCGGGCCGCCGCCCGGCAGGCCACAAACGCTGCACGCAGGTTGATGTTGATGACATCATCAAAATCTTTATCTTCCATTCGCATGAACAGGCCGTCGCGTGTGATGCCCGCGTTATTCACGAGCACATCGAGCCGCCCGTGCGTTTCAATGATCTGCTCCACACCCGCCGCCAGCGCAACGCCGTCACCGACATCAAGGGCCAGGGCCTCGACTGAATGGCCGGCGGCCGTGAGCCCGGCCACGAGACCGGAGAGCTTTTCCCCATTGCGTGCCACGGCGACTACGTGCATCGAATCGGCGGCGAGCCGCTGCACAATCGCCTCCCCAATACCGCGGGAACCACCGGTGACAAAAGCAACTCGCTTATTCTGTGTTGTGGACATGACAATACCTCTGTTCAGGACTCACTTACGAGAGCGATTCAATGTCCGCAATCGTTGAAACGTTCACCACACGGGCCTTGCGGTTGATTTTACGCATCAGACCGGAAAGCGTCCGACCGGGTCCGATCTCCAAAAATTCTTCGAATCCATCACGCAGCAGACTTTCCATACACCGCTGCCATTGAACAGGCGCGACGATCTGTTGGATCAATTGCAGCTTGATCTCCAGCGAGGGGGTGCCATGCGGAGCGGCGGTCACATTGCTGAGCACCGGCGCGGTGGGCGGTTGAAATTCTACCGGCTCGAGTACCACGCTCATGGCGTCGGCGGCACTTTGCATCAACGGCGAATGGAATGCGCCTGCCACACTCAGCGGCACACTCCGCACACCCAACTCCGTCGCAATCTCCGCGGCCTTGGTGCAGGCGTCGATACTGCCGGAGAGAACAATCTGGCCCGGCGCATTGATGTTGGCCGGAACGATAACGCCGATGTTTCGTGCCCGTTCGCATATCTGTCCGGCAACCGCTTCATCGGCGCCCACAAGCGCAAGCATGGTGCTGGGATTCTTTTCTGCGGCTTCCTGCATGAGCCGCCCCCGCGCGCGAACGAGTTTTACGGCCGACTCAAAATCAACGGCCGCGGCCAGATGAAGGGCCGTATATTCTCCCAGCGACAACCCGGCGTAGGCGGCGGGCGGCGTTGAAAGCTTGCCAAGCGACTCCAAGACACGATAAATCGCCACGCTGGTGACGAAGATCGCCACCTGTGCGTTATCCGTGGCCTGCAGCGTGGCCTCCGGACCTTTGAAACAAATCTGAGAGATCTTCAGCTTGAGAATATCATCGGCGGCATCATAAACCTGCGCCGCAACGGGAAATTGCTCGTAAAAATCGGCACCCATGCCGACATGCTGAGCACCCTGCCCGGGACATAACAATGCAAATCGCTTCAAAGTCGATGCTCCCCTGCCGCAATGGCCACTAAGTTAGAGTTTCACGGTGACGGTTGCCCACGTCAACCCGCCGCCGATCCCAATAATGACAATCCAATCTCCCCGGCCGCATCGCCCGGCTCGGATCGCCTCATCGAGTGCAATGGCCACCGACGCGGCTGATGTGTTACCGTACCGGTCAATGTTGATGAACATCCGGTCGGCCGTGAGACCTATCTTTGTCGCCGCGCTGTCGATGATCCTCGCGTTGGATTGGTGCGGGATCACCAGCTTGATCTGATCCGGAGTGAGCTTACAGGCATTCATCGCCTTTTCAATGCTCTCGGCCATCTGGGCGACGGCAAATTTGAAAACATCTCTCCCACTCATCTTCAGGGTGTGGAGTTTGGCCCCGACACTCTCCGGGTCGGCCGGGCGGCGTGATCCGCCGGCGGGAACATGCAACAGCATGGCGCCGGAGCCGTCGGCTCCGAGTTCGAAGGCCTGCACGCCCGCTCCCAGATCGGTGGTTTGTTTCAGCACCGCCGCACCGGCACCATCACCGAAAAGGATGCACGTTGAGCGGTCGGTATAGTCGGTGATGCGCGAAAGTGTTTCGGCCCCGATCACCAGTACCGTTTTTGCCGAGCCGGTCTTGATAAAATTGGTTGCCGTCACCAGCGCGTAGACAAAGCCGGAGCAGGCCGCGTTGAGGTCCATCGCACCGATTCCTCTGCGGCAGCCGAGGGCGTGCTGAATCAGGCAGGCGTTGGAGGGGGTGGGCATGTCGGGTGTGATGGTGGCGCAGATGATCAGGTCAATCTCTTCCGGACGCGTACCGGACGATTCCAGAGCCCGCTGAGCAGCAATCACCGCCATGGATGCACTTGACTCGCCCGGGGAGGCGATGCGGCGCTCTCGGATGCCCGTTCGCTGGACGATCCATTCATCCGACGTATCAACCATTTTTTCGAGGTCAATATTGGTCAGTTTGTGTTCGGGCAGAAAGCTTCCGGTACCGGCGATCAGCGCGCCATGCAGGGTCATTTGCGGCAAAACTCCTCATTAAAATTCCAACCGCCAAACAGAAGCCGAAAGGATACCGCTATTTGCGGCACAACGCCAATGAAATTCTGAGACTTACCTTGAAGCTCCCGCCCCCAAGGCGACCTCGATGCGCTGATTGACCCCCAAGTCTAAGGCCTGTTTGGCCGTTTTCACCGCATTACGGATGGCACGTGCCCCCCCCGAACCATGAACCTTCAGGAACACACGCGAAAGGCCCAGAAGCAGGGCCCCGCCGTACTCTTCGTGATCAAATCGAGCGACAACCGATTTAAGCACCGGCGCCAAAGCTGAAAGAGCTTCCGGCGAATGAGCGGCCGCAGCCGACTTGAACTGCCCCAGCAGCGACATGGACAGCCCCTCGACCACCTTCAGAACGGTGTTGCCGGTGAAACCGTCGGTCACCACCACATCGCAGCAATCGGAGAAAATATCGCGTCCTTCCACATATCCGACGAAATTTAACGATGCATCCGCCGCCAGCAACGCTTTGGTCTCTTTGACAAGCGGAGTTCCTTTTTCATCTTCTGTGCCAATGTTCAGCAGGCCGACCCGCGGGCGGGTTTTCCCGAAAAGCACTTCGCTATAAACCGATGCCAGATGGGCATACTGATGAAGATGGATGGGCTTGGCCTGTACATTCGAACCGGCATCACACAGCAGGCAGTATCCGGCGGACGTGGGAAGCGTCACGGCAATGCCCGGTCGCTCCACACCCGACAGGGGCTTTATGAATAAGACACCTGCGGCTGTCAACGCTCCGGTATTCCCGGCGGAAATCACAGCGTCAACTTTACCATCTGCCGCCAGCCGGACCATTTTGACGATGGAACTGTCCCGCTTCTGACGCACCGCCTCGACCGGGGAGTCGTCCATGCCGATGACCTGAGAAGCATGGACAATCTCAATCCGGGGGTGGGGATTGCGGAGATGCTTTTTAATAACATCTTCAGAACCGACCAAAACCAATTGATCTTCGCTGCCAAGAAGCGATAACGATTCAACCGCTCCGGCGATCATCGGCTCGGGAGCTTTGTCTCCGCCCATGGCATCGATGGCGATGCGCATCAATTCCCTTCAAACTGATATGTCGTCACAAGGCAACGCGGAAAGGCATGCACCGTCCGCTTTACTCCGACGCGTCCTGTTGCTTCTTCTTTTTCTTGTCACGGAGGATCAATCCCAAATCCGGCCGGACATACCCGCAGCGGCTGCACATGCGGTGCGGCAGACGGTCATGACCGCACTTGGGACACGAATGGTACCCAACTGCCGTCAAAGCATGGTGCGCACGACGCATGCCCTTACGGGATTTGCTGGTTCTGGCTACGGGAAGCATCACTACACTCCACCGGCGAAAATAAAATAAGGCCGGGAGCACTGCCGATTCGCACTCACCAGCAAAAAATTTCATTGGGGACCCGGTCACGATGGCGGCCAATCCGCCGGATGACTGGGACCCTGCCCTGACGCCTCATGGCGTTTAGGAGCAGAAAGGCTACGAAGAAATTCGCTAAAAGTCAAGGATAATGTCGGGCCCAGCTCCGGCCGCTTCTGCTGGGCAAGCCGGACCAGTGGGCGCGGAGGCCATATCGCCTACCCGTTGTGCAGGGCCATGAAAAACTGGGTTGCGGCAGCATGAAGCTGCGGGTTTCCGGATACCAGAGCATGGGCGATAAAGCCCGGCGCGTGCTGGGCCAGACCCCCGGGTCCCCAGCCGTGCCCGCCGTGAGGGCCATGAGGCCCGCCCGCCGATTGGTGTTGTTTTGCCCATTTTGCATGCATTTTTCGCATCATTCGGAAACGGGCTTTGGCCTGTTCGACGATTTCGTGTTGGACGGCGGGAGATGCCTGGGCGAATTCAAGCAAAAATGCCTCAAATCGCACCTGCATCTGTCGATGAAACGCCATTCGCTGGGCGCGGGTCATCTTCCGCCAGTTCACGCGGTGAAATCCACCCGCAGGAGGATGGAAAAATGGAAACTGCGGCACTTTACCCTTGTCGGCCGCCACAAGTTTCGCCACCGCCGCGTTTTCAGTCAGTTGGTTATTGGCGCCGGCACGGCCGATAAAATCCCAACCGAAGACCGCCGCCACCAAGACCAGCAAACTGGCCAGCAAAATGACATTGCGTTTTTGTTTCTTTTCCATGATGCCATTCCTTATAAACGCTCAGAAAGCCCAGCTTTCCAAACCACTATCAATGCCACGTCGGCATACCGCTGGATGCGGATATATCCGTTACATTTCCGACATGCCAATCGGCAAAGAGGATGTTTTCACTGTCCGGGTTCCCGCGGGGCCCATGAAAATTGGAGAAGTCCGCCAGCACCCATGTGCCCGAGGCGTGGAGTATGGGATAGAGAAGAACGGGATTCTGTTTAGGCCCGATCTTCCAATTTTGAATTCGCTCGCCTGAGAGGCTCATGTTGTATTGGTAACTTGTTCCTTCCGCCGCGAAATAGGATATATACGTCTGGCCGGTCAGGGAATTAACAAAACCCTGATCGTCGGCCGGGCATGCCCAGGCGGCAGGATTGGTGACGTAATTCTTCAAAACCGACATGATGGTCGGCGCCGGGGACACCACCGCGTTGGGCGTGATCACTTCCGTATTGACGGTGGGCATCATCGCAGCGGCAGGCATGACCTCATTACCATCCTCCTGCAGATACCCTTCAAACCCGACGCCGATATCTTTTAATTGGGCCGCGCAGGCGGTCCGAGCCGCATCCTGCCGAGCTGTTTTCAGTGCCGGCAGAAGGAGCCCAATCAGCAAAGCGATGATACTGATGACGACAAGCAATTCCACCAAGGTAAAACCTGTGCGAGATCGAACAAGCATGACAAACTCCTGATTTTCGCCTACCAGCAACTCTGATCAGAATCAGTACAGGTTTGGAAAAGAATATGTTTCCGCAGAGAGCCCCGGGACACCCAAAGCCGAAACCCGCGGAAATCCCAAACTGCTTCTACCCGAGAGTTCCTTCTTCTGCTAAACGCGGATCAACAGTGGATGTTGCACCATTCGCGCAGGCGGTGAATTTGCAGCGGGCCTTCGGCTTGGATATCACCGGCTTGCATCCCTGAGCAAACCCGAAAAACCGAAATGTCCCAAAGTACTCCGGCGACGATTGCTTTTTATGATCTTGACCAAGCCCCGGCAGAAGATGGCGGCAAAACCCACCCTTATCCCCGAGCGTATGGATGCTATAAAGCAGTCCCGCGTTATTGTCGGACCGCTGCTCCGGCCAGTATGATCGCTGGAAACGCATGGTTGTCTCACGCAGAAAGGTGAAGTCATGAAGAGCATCGATATCGCAAAGATTCAAAACACCCCCCTGCCGTCGAGACGAGATGTGTTAAAGCTGGGAGCCATGGCGATGGCGGTCGGCGGTACGGCAGCTTTTGCCGCCGATGCGCGAGCCAAATCGGCGTCAGGCGATGCTCGCGATGGATCGCGGTTTGATGAACGGATCGATGAGGGGTGGAGATTTCTCAAGCAGGGATTCCCCGGAGGCCAGGCCGTTGATCTGGATGACACCGCATGGGACAAGGTGGATCTGCCCCATACCTACAATGGTCGAGATGGTCAGACCGGTGCCCCCTATTATCGCGGCCCGGCGTGGTATCGCCGAGATTTATCCCTGCCGAAGGCAGAGGCAGCCGATCTGACGAAGCAATTTTTTCTGTATTTTGAAGGGGCGGGGACCACAACGGAAGTTTATTGTAACGGTCGCTCCGCCGGCGGACATATCGGCCTCTTCGCCGGTTTCTGTGTGGACATTACCCCATTTATTCATCGGACCGGACGAAATATTTTGGCGGTGCGTGTGGATAACGCCTACAACGACACGATTGCACCCCTTAGCGGCGATTTTAATATCGACGGAGGCCTCTATCGACATGTGCGGCTTCTGATACTGGATGCTCTTGCCATCAGCCCGCTGGACGATGGGGCGCCGGGAGTCTACATCAAGCAGGTGCATGTTACGCCTGAGAAAGCGCATCTGGAGATTACGGCGATGCTGCGCAACGCCGCGCCGGACGAAAAACACGCGACCCTGCGCTATACCATTTTAGATCATGCCGGGAAGGAAGTGCTCACCGCATCGGCCTCTCAGAAAGTGCCCGGGGGTGAAACGACGGCGTCCGTGCAGACGATGGTGCTTGAGCACCCGCATCTTTGGAACGGCCGAGAGGACCCGTATCTGTACCAAGTAAAAGTTGAAGTTTTTGACGCCGGGCGACGCACCGATCTATTAACCCAGCCGCTGGGTGTGCGATTTTTTCACATCGACCCGGACCGCGGTTTCTTTCTCAATGGCAAATCCTATCCGCTGCGGGGCGTATGCACGCACGAAGATCGCCCGAACGTGGGCCGCGCCGTGAGCGACGCCGATTACCGTGAGGACCTGCAGATCATTCATGAAATCGGGGCGACGTGTGTGCGGATGGCCCATTATCAGCATGCGCAGCCATCGTATGATGCGGCGGACGAATTGGGTCTCGTGGTGTGGGCGGAAGACGGGCTGGTCAATAGCGTAGCGCACAATGACGAATTTGACACCCATCAGCTTCAACAGGTGCGGGAATTGATCAAACAGAATTTCAATCATCCGTCGATCTGTTTCTGGAGCATGTTCAACGAACTGGGAAACAGGGGGCGACATAATCCCGGCTACGAGCTGGTTGAAAAAATCAATGCCGAAGCACATCGACTGGATCCTACCCGCCTGACCACTGCGGCCGACAACCTCGCCCCGGAAAATCCGATCGGCTACATCACCGATATTATTGCCTTCAACCGATACCCGGGATGGTACGGCGGGAAGATGACCGAATTCCCGGAAATTCTCGACAACCTTCGAAAAGTCGTGGACGGCAAAGTTCCGCATCGATGCATCGGGATGAGCGAATATGGCGCCGGTGCGAGTATCTTCCAGCACGAAACGCATGTGACACAACCGAATCCGGGAGCATATTGGCATCCGGAGGAATATCAGGCCCTGCTGCATGAGCATGCGTGGGCGGCCATTAAGGCCCGTCCGTGGCTATGGGGGACGTTTCTGTGGGTGATGTTCGACTTTGCGTCGGCATTTCGCCACGAGGGGGATCATCCGGGTAAGAACGACAAAGGGTTGGTGACGCGCGACCGCAAGACGCGCAAGGATGCTTTCTATTTTTATAAAGCGCAGTGGACGACGAAGCCGTTCGTTTACATCACAGACCGGCGTTTCAAATGCCGGCCTGATAAACATGCCGTTTTTAAGGTTTATTCCACCTGCCGACGGGTGGAGCTCTGGCTCAACGGGCGGTCGCTGGGCGAGCGCGAGGGGGTGGACGGCGTATTTGTTTGGCCGGAGACAGAATTGCGGCAGGGGCAGAATCGGATCCGCGCGGTAGGACGCCATGCGGACGGCCAGGTGAAGGATTTTTGCACGATTGTGCATGATCCGCGTGCGCCACATCATGCGACGTACCGGTAATAGGGCAGAAATATTTTCACCCGTTCGGACTTCAGCAGCGGCTGGGGCTGAATACGCACGGCGGGTTAAACGATGCTAAATTTTCAAAACCGTTGTACTATTGCATTGAAAGGAGATTTTTATGATGAAAGCCGGACGATCCTCATTGATCAGCGGTGCGATTTACCTATTGGCGTCGCTGGTGATATTGGCAGGTGGGGGCATTTCCAAGGTGATGGCCACGCAGGCATGCATCCCGTCTTCGGGTGGCACACCGATGATTTTGTCTTCACAGGCCGATTCTCGCCCGCTTGCCAAGCGGACCGGCCAAGGGGCCTCAATGCCCGCCACTAAGGCGAAACAGACAATTACCATTACAGTCTTGCCGGGTAAGAAAACCGGAATTAAAGGGCCGGATGGCTTGCACCATGACATGATCGTCCCATCTAATTTTGTGCTTTACAAAGGGCAGAGGACGACACTGGTTATTTATAACTACGATGAAGGCCCGCATACAATCACATGTGGTGCGTTGGGGCTGAACATCATCATAAAGCCGGCGGTTAAAGCCGGAAAGATTCCTTCGCGAACGGTTTGCATCTTCACGCCGAGAAAAAAGGGGACTTTTCGTTGGCACTGCGTGATGCCCTGCGATGGCGGCGGCCATCACTGGGCGATGTCCCAGAGCAAGCAGGGTCTCTGCCAAAATGGGTATATGGCGGGCTATTTTATCGTGCTGCCATAACGGGCGATGAAGGACTTCATGTTAAGTGCAGATCAGCCGCGAGATAAAATTCTCCCGTCTGCGGCGGTAAGGTTTCTCACCAACTGACTCAAGGCCAGACTCCGCGGCCGGAGATTCTGGCGGATTTCAACAAGCTGCTTAGCGGGGTCAAGGAGGAATTCAAGCTCTCCTGATGCACGGAGCCGGCGCCCCGACGGAGGCCCTTTTCACGAAAACACGCGTCTGCAGGGCGGGCGATCATCCAATCGCACGGGCTGGGGCCATTACGAAAAAAAACGGCTGCGATGTTTGGATAACGCGGGGGCGCTGATATATGATTGAAAGTTTGGCCTGGCTGGGGAAAAGTCACCTGGATACCGGAGCCGGTGGAGTAGTTGAATGGCGCTTAGACACATCCGCATCATCGGTGCCCGCGAGCACAACCTCAAAAATGTAAGCTTGGATATTCCACGGGATCAGATGGTGGTCATCACCGGGCTTTCAGGATCCGGAAAAAGCTCGCTGGCGTTTGATACCATTT
>DAHWIP010000047.1:0-9776 GCA_027344975.1 Phycisphaerae bacterium | reverse complement strand
GACCAACAAACAGGCTCGACCGGTCTTGAACATTGCATTGTCCCAGTTGCAGCAACTCAACTCCGGAAAAACGGTCAGCGCCAAAGTCACCGATATGACTCAGCAGGCCATCGCATTGGCTTATAAAACTTTTCACGAAAAACAGTGGCGCTTCGCCTACGGCGTGTCCCTCCAGCAGGCTCATCATTACCATCAGGCGGAAAAGATATTTGCTGCCGTGGGCCTATCGGATCCGCATTACATCCCGGCCCGATATCAGCTGGTGCGCATCAGCGCCAGACGATTGACGCGGGTTATGGCTACCAATAAAGACCCGATCAGGGTCCATAGCATCGCCCGCAAAGTGATCCATGCAGCCCGAGACCTCCTCGAGTTGCTTGGTCATCCACCGGCGGCGACTCCGGCGGATGTTTTAAAGCAAACCCGTGCCGATCGCCCGGAACTGCTGATGCTCATCGCCAGTACCGAACTCGACCCCCTCCGCGATCCACGGGCGGCGGGCCACGCTCTTGATCAACTGGATGCCATGGGTAAATCATTGTCAAGTTCTGAGCGTGGAATCGTCTTGCGATATCGCATTCGTCAGTATCAATTACTGGGTAAAACCGATGAAATTCTTCCGCTGATTCGACACTATGCGCGGGGCTCGAGTGAAAATGCCGATGACGTCATTAAAGGGCTCATCGGCCAATATCTCCGCGAGAGTCGCCGATTGCGCCATACCGATCTCGCCAAATCGCAATCTCTGGCTGCCAATGCCGCTTCGTTGCTCAAACAATTGATTGTGGCCATGTCCAGTGATCCGGTAAAAAATAAACTGCAGATTTACGTCTACCGCCAGTTGCGGGCGCACGAACTCATTTTCGCCGGTCAACCTGAACAAGCCCTGGCCATATACAAAAAGCTCGAAAAGGAGAATCCCCATGATCTGGGTAACTTCATCGGCGGTGCCCGCGCCGCCTACGCCATCCCCAACTACAGCCTAGCCCACAGCCTCTACGTGCGAATCATCCCAAAACTCGAACCAGGCTCTTCACTTTACTGGAACGCCTATCTGTACCTGATTCGTACCAACATCCGGAGCAATTCCGATCAGAAAGAAACCATCCATACGCTGAAATCTCTGGTGGCGATCTATGGCTCCACCATCGGAGGAAAATATTACCACCGCCAGTTTAACCAGTTGCTCCGCACCTATGACCTGACCGCTCAATAAAACCGACTTCCTGACGCTGTTTGGCAGATGCCGTGGAAGTCGATAATATAATGTCAAGGTTGAGAGAACGCTTGTGTAAGCGTGATAAATGATATTGCTGGTGAGGTATACAAATTATTTCAAGTTCAGAAACGCCTCTGCCGTCAGAGGCCGCAGTCGGTGACAGTGCCCACGAATTGAATGTTGAATCCAGCGCTGCGGCGCAGGTTTCCGGCCCTGACGGGGCTGAGTCTCCACGGCAGAACAAACCGCGATCACGCCGGCGTTCCGGCAGCCGAGCGGCCAAGCCCCGTGCTTCAAGATCACCGCGCGATCGTCGCAAGCCGTCATCAAAAAGCCAGCAGTCCCCCGGCGCGGCGCCTGCGGCAGGGACAATGGCTGCGCCCGATCGTGCCGCATTGGCAGATCAATCCTCCCCGGGGGCGGACATCGGGGCTAAAGATGGAGATCATTCACCCCTTTCCACGAACAAATCCTCGCAGTCGGGGAGTGAAACGCCCATCAACGCATCGGTTAAACCTCTCATCGGTCCATCGGCTGGTGAGGGCGCTTCATCAGATCAGCCCGCCAAGTCCGAGCCGCAACCTGCACCTCAGGCTGCGTCATCCTCCCGTCCCGCCGGAGTGGCTCACCCTTCGCCGCCCCCGCAAAAACTTCCCGGCGGTGTGCGGCCTGTGGTGAGGATGGGGCCCGGACTACCAAGTAAATTCGGCCGACGATCATTCGGTGGAAAATCCGTCTACCGGCAGCAGTTCCGTCCCTCCGGTCAGCCGCGGACTGGCGACTCTTCCTCCGCAGGCTATGCGAATTCCAATCCCCCGGTAACTTCCCCGGTTAACCGTTCTCCCGCCGACATCAACCCCGCTGGGCCGATTTCCCGGTCCGGAGAAGAGGTTCCACCGGATCAATTTCAGCGCCATACCGATGGAATCGGTGGACAGAATGGATCAGACCCTGTTCCAACACATGCTGCCGCCGAGGGCAACTCGCCCGGTTCTCCCGCCGACGGGGGTGATTCATCGGAAGATTCATCTATCCATGGCTCCCTCAGCCCGTCGGATCATCCGGACGCTTCTGATACGCGGGAATCGGTGACGTCCGAATCTGAACCCGAGTCTGCCGGGACACGGGCGGCCCCCTCACACCGAAAAGCCCCCACCCGTCGCAATCGCATCATGCTCGTCAATGCCGCCGACACCGACGAATGCCGAATCGCCATGCTGTCGCAGGGGATATTGGAAGAATTTTATATTGAACGCGGCAGCAACGATCTGCACGTCGGAAATATCTACAAAGGGCGCGTCACCAACGTGGAGCCGGCCATTCAGGCTGCATTTATTGATTTTGGAATCAATAAAAATGGATTCCTGCATATCAGCGATCTCCATCCGCAATATTTTCCCAGGCATCTTCAGCAGCGCTGGCACAAAACCACGCTCAATGCGTCCCGCACACCGTCGCCCGGAGCCTCCGTTTCAGATACGCCCCAGCCCACGGCCGACGGAACCTCTTCCGAACCTGCCGCGGATGAAGTTGAAGGCCAACCCGAATCCGATGAGATGGTCGATCTGCTTCTGGTGGAAAATGATCACATCGCGCCCATGGAGAAAGTCGGTCGCAAGACACCCCGGTCCAGTCGACCGCCGATTCAGCAATGTCTGCGTCGCGGCCAGGAAATCATCGTGCAGGTGACCAAAGAAGGCATCGGCACCAAAGGGCCGTCGCTGACCAGCTATATCAGTGTTCCCGGCCGTTATCTGGTCATGATGCCGGGAATGAGCCAGTTGGGTGTCTCACGCAAGGTGGTCGATGACCAGCAACGCCGTGAAATGAAGCAGCTGCTTCAGGAGATTAATCCGCCCAAAAATCTCGGCTTCATCATTCGCACCGCCGGTGCGGATAAATCGGCCGAGGAACTCAAGGCGGACCTGCTTCAACTTCTGGCTCGCTGGCGAGACATTTCCCATCGCATCGAAACTCAGCCGAGTCCCGCCCTGCTGTATGAAGAAAGTGATCTGCTCACACGCACCATGCGCGATCTGGATCTTGACGGAATCGAACGGGTGATCGTTGACAATCCGACCATGCTCGATCGTATCGGATCGTTCATTGCCGACGTTGAACCCGATTCCAAACGCTCTCTGGAACTGTTCACCGAATCCACACCCCTCTTCAGCCGCTACGGCGTGGAGCGCGAACTCGAGAAGATCAACTCGCGGCGGGTCGAGATGGCCAACGGCGGATCACTGGTCTTTGATTCCACCGAGGCCCTCGTGGCGGTGGATGTTAACTCCGGCCGCTATCGCGAGCACCGGGATGCGGAAATGACCGCTTTTAAGGTGAATCAGGAAGCGGTTCGGGAGATATGTCGGCAGCTCAAACTCCGCGATCTCGGTGGGGTCATTGTGATCGATTTCATCGATATGCGCGACGAACGCCATAAGCGTGAAATCGAGCACATGCTGCGTGAAGAACTCAAGAAAGATCGCGCCAAAACGAAGGTGCTTCGCATGAGCCAGTTCTGCATGGTGGAACTCACCCGCCAGCGCATGAAACCGAGCCTCAAACGCAGCATCTACATGGATTGTCCCCACTGCCACGGCGCGGGATTGATTAAAAATCCCGAAAGCGTCTCGCTCGATGTGCTTCGGCGAATTGCCGCCGCCGCCATGCACGCCAAAGTGGCGGTGCTGGAGGTGCGCGTCTATACCGCCGTTGCTGATTATTTACTTAATAAAAAACGCCGTGAGCTTCTCGCCGCCGAGGATAAAACCAACCGTAAAATCAACATCATCGCCGATGAACAGGCCGCCGGCGATTCGGTGGTGATTACCGCCACCGATGCCCGCGGTGTTGATCTGCGCCTTGAACTTTGATCCCCTCCGCAGACTGCCCGTCCGTTCGCGCCGGCGCCCGGAGCCTGCCGACTCACGTTATGAACGCCTTTTTCCGTCGGCCGCTCAGGTAGCTTTCCATGACGCAGCCCGCCAGATCCGTCCCCGTGCAGTAAAACGCCACTCCACGTGCCAGCCGCGTCAGTTGATCGGTGAATTGCACCCATTCCATATCCCAGTAATCCTCAATCAGGGCGAAACTGGCAACCCGGATATCACTGCGCACGCAAAGCAGCGCCTCCCGCAATGTGGCCAGTGCGGTCTTTTTGCTCGGCGGATAGATCAGGTTGAGGATATCACCGTCCAGATGAGCCGTCGGCTGCCCGTCGGTGATGATGAACATGATTTTCTGCGCTGCGCTCCTGCGGTTAAGCACTCTTCGTCCAAGCTGCATCCCCATCTGCAGATTGGTGAAATGCTGATGCGTCTTGTCCGCATCGCGCAGCGGCACTCGCACCTGAATCGAATATTCATGGGTGCTGACCGGTTTGGGCATCAGCAGCGGCAGTTCGCTGTCGCGGATGATTTTGGCCGTGCTGTAAAATCCCACAATGTCCACGGTATCCTGTGGAAAACGTTGCTGCACCAATGCGCTGAGGCCCATCGCTACTTTCTTGGCGGCAATGAATCGGCCGTACCGCATCATGCTGCCCGACATGTCAATTAAAATGCACAGCGCACAACTCGTGGTTCCCTCATGCAGGTGCATCTCCAGATGATTCTCATTAAAGTCAATCGGCAGCAGGGGGGAACCGGGGGTTTTAGCCTTCTCCGCCATGGCGTTCCGCAGTGACTGATGCAGGTCCAGTTCGCTCACCGGATCGCCGAATTGATAGGGCCGGGTACCTTCCAGTCGTTCCGCCCCGGCACCTGCATGGGCGGTCGGGTGGCCGTCACGCCCGGTGCGGGGCAGATTGGCGAAGATTTCCATCAGTGCACGTCGCTGCATCTGATTGACCGCGCGCGGAGTAAGACGATATCGGCCGGCGGCCTTTTCCAGCAGTCCGTCCTTCATCAGTTGTTCGAGCAGTTCCGCCTGATCTTCTCCGAGTTCATTGAGCGCATCGATGGCGTCTTCGCCATAGGCAAGGATGAAGTCAAAGACCTTATCATAGGGCCAGAGGCTCTCGGGTGTGGGAAACGGCTCACCGTCGTATTCGCTGTAGCGATAGTGCATGATGCGGGCGACTCCTGACTGTATAACGTCCTGATTATAGCCTCGATATCTCGCCAACTTCCTGCGGACTGGTAAACTCCTCCACGGGCCTGAAAATTGCCGGAGTTCCCCATCACGGTTGGCTGATGGCCCCGGCGGATTTCCTGTATACTCACTCTGGGCAGAATTTGTTGCAGGGATGTGACGACTGTGTTGACACCAAACCGTATACGAATCGCACTGTTCATTACCGCCGCACTCTTGACCGGCTCGACGCGCGCACGGGGCGATTCGCTCACGCCCCGGGCTCTCTCTCTTCTGCCCGCCCAATGGAAGGCCTCATCGCTGGCGCCGAATCTGGATACCGAACAGCGTCGAGCTGCCCATATCTTCGCCGGCTTCAAACCGGTCTATTCCCGTCACGACTGGCGTCAATTTTCCGCCAGATACGGCCCGGGTGAAAAAAAACTTCTCATGGAACTCGATTCACAGCGGAATGTATTCGCCCACCATCTTTTAACCCGTGCCGCTGCAACCCGCCGCAATGGTTACGCACGGCTGCTGGCTCTGCGGGCATTTGCGGAAACGTTCCAACATACCAGCGGATCGCCCGTGGCGGTCAAGGCCCTGCATGTCTACCTGCGACATCTTGCACCCGCTGATATTAATAACCCCGTACGGGTCGCTCCTGTCTGGACGATGGCACATGAGCTTGCCTGGCTGGGCGCAACGCCCTATGCCGTCCGATCGCAGATGGCGGTTCTCGCCGAAAAGGCGAACGTTCAACTCGCGATGGATCTGCTCCGGGTCGGGCAGTACACAGCCGCAGAGGAAATCGTCGCGCAACTTCCTATTCTTGAAACTAACCGTGTCCGGCGTAACGCCGTGCTCATGAGTCAGATGGGCACGATTCGGGCCCTCACACGCCAAAGTATCGTGGAAATCAATTTTGTCGGCAGTCAGATGCCGCTGGTGGATCAAAACCCTCAGGCCGCCATGTACGTGCTGCTGCATGCGGCCTATGTGCAGCCACAACCGAGTTTAATCCGGCGGATCATCCGACACTGGCCGCACTCGGCTGTCCATGAACTGGGCGAGTTGCTCCTCGCGAAGCATCCCACGCCCATGCAGCAATATCAGCGGGCCCAACTGATCATCACCGCCTGCAACGGTTTGGGCCGAAGCATTCTGCGCGATCGCTCCTTCTACGCCGCCCTCAACGATCTGCTTGCTTTCCGAAAGGCCAAATCAACGCAATGGGATCGCATTCATCGTGCCTTGGCAAAAATTACCATCGCCCACCTGATCGAGCGTTTCGCTCTTCCGAATCCGCATGTCGATCCACTCGCGCCGCTCGTCGGTCGCCCGACGGCTACCGCCACCGCCTCCGCTACACCCACCGGGTGATTGGGGATACAGTGGCGCCACCGACGTTTTCCGCTTGATCCACCGGACTCCATGCCTAAAATCGGCTCAGGAATATCGCGGATGATCTTTTTAAGGAGGTATTAAATGTCGGTATCGATTGTGTATCATGGACATTCAACGTTTGAAGTTTACAACCATGATCATCATCTGATTGTCGATCCATTCCTGAATCAAAATCCGCTCTCGGATATCAAGGCCGATGCCATCAAGGCAACGCACATTCTTCTTTCACACGCCCATTTCGACCATGTGGCCGATGCCGAAGCAATCGCCGGAAAAAATAACGCCGCGATTTACTGCAATGTTGAAATGTCTCAGTACTACAGCGGCCGAGGCTTGAAGAATGTGGTAGGGCTTAATCAGGGCGGCACCTGCAAGACCCCGTTCGGCAAGTTATCGCTGACGGTGGCATTTCACACCAGCACCTTCCCGGATGGGACGGCCGGCGGGGTCGCCTGCGGTATGGTCATTGAAATTGGCGGCAGACGGATTTACTACGCCGGTGATACCGCACTCTTCGGCGACATGGCGCTGATCGGCCGCCTTTGGAAGCCGGACATCGCCATTCTTCCCATCGGCGATCACTACACCATGGGGCCGGGGCATGCCGTATTGGCTGCGGAGATGATCGGCGCGCCGCAGGTCATGCCGGTCCACTTCAACACCTTCCCACCGATCGCGCAGAACCCGGAAACCTTCGCTGAGGATGTCCGTATCAAAGGCGTCAAACCGGTGATACTCAAACCGGGCGGAAAGTTGGAACTGTAATTCGCTCAGTTCGGTCGGAAAAGTGCGGTCGGGCCTGTGAGAGTTTCTGCGAAGGGCGGGCGGCGGTGGTGAACAACGAATAATCTGGACGATTCTGGGGCGAGCCGCTGGGTTTATCCCATCGGCAGTGTGTTGTCTCCGCGGCTCCGCTTCAATGCGTGGTTTGCGTTTCCCCGGAGCCCCTCCTGCAAGTCGACGAATTCACCAATGGTTTGGACGTGGGACACATTTGGCTCAATCCGTCGCGGGCCCAGTGCGGTTTCTGGAAGTCCTTCATCTCAGGGCGGTTGCATCAGTCTGCGAAAAGAGGAAAGAGGATCAAAACGGAGGCATAAAAAAGATAGCCCGCTGTAACGCACAGCGGGCTATCTCGGTTATGGGAGGAAACTGCAACTGCGACCAATACTGGTATCGGCCAACTGCTGCCATGGCTTGAACGAAATCTTAAAAATTATTCCTTGAAATCATTTTCCACATTCGCCTCCGCGTCTCCTTTCTGGCATAATTGGCGGTACCTGAAGAAGCGTGGAAGTTTTGGAGTTATCTTTGCCTACCTTTCCGAAAGTCTTGCTTGTGGGGGCCGGTCCCGGAGATCCGGGATTGATAACCGTTGCCGGTAAAGATGCCATAACAAACTGCTCTGTAATCATTTACGATGCACTGGCTAATCCAGATCTGTTGCGTTTTGCCCCCAGCAATGCCGAACGCATTTATGCTGGAAAGCAAGCCAATCGCCACACTTTAACCCAAGACGAAATTAACGAACTGTTGGTTCAAAAATGGCGAGAGCAGGCTGATCGTGCCGTCGCCAAACTTCCATTCGGAGATGTCGTGCGTCTGAAAGGAGGCGACCCGTACGTTTTCGGACGTGGTGGGGAAGAGGGGCAGTACCTTTTTGCGCACAAAATACCGTTCAGGGTGATTCCGGGCATCACCAGCGGCATCGCCGGCCCCGCCTATGCCGGTATACCCGTCACGCACCGTGATTTCACCAGCACCGTCACGCTCGTTACCGGACATCAGCAGGATGCCAATCCGACCGCCGGTGTCAATTTCGATGCGCTGGCCAAACTTAACGGCACGTTGGTCTTTTACATGGGGGTAAAGACCCTACCGGTTCTTGCCTCCAAACTCATGGCAGCCGGCCTTGATGCGCAGACACCCGCCGCGGTGATTCACCGTGCCACACACCCGGACCAAAAAACGTTCCGCGGCCGGCTGGAGCAACTTTGTCAGCCAGATTTTTCCTCGCAAATCGCCCCGCCCGCGATCACCATTATTGGTCGCGTTGCCGAGCTGGGAGATGAGCTCAACTGGTTTGAACAGCGCCCGCTCTTTGGCAAAACCGTCTTGGTCACAAGAACACGTCAACAGGCGGGAGAACTGTCTCAGCGCCTCAGCGATTTGGGGGCGCAGGTTGTCGAGGCCCCCACGATCGAACTTGTCCCCCCATCCGACCCTTCGGCCGTTACCAGCGCCATTAACCGCCTTTCGCAGATGGACATGGTGATATTTACAAGTGTCAACGGCGTGCAGGCGACATGGCAACACCTGTTGGACGCCCGGCTCGATGCTCGTGCTCTGCCCCGGCGCGTGGTTGCCATCGGACCCTCCACCGCCGCTGCACTGCGTGAGATTGGAATTATTGCCGATTTAATGCCGGAAGAATTTACCGGCGACAAATTGGCACAAAGCGTCCTGCGGCATCTGGGTGATGTGGCGGGCTTGAATGTCATGCTGCTGCGGGCGCAAATCGCCCGGCCCGCGCTCCGTACCGTGCTCGAGCAGGGGGGGGCAAAGGTCGAGGATGTTGCCATTTACCAGACCGTGCAACCCCAATCGCTTCCACCGGAGGCTCTTGCCGCTCTTCACAGCGGCCGCATTGATCTGATTACTTTTACCAGTGCATCCACCGCTAAAAACCTCCACGCCATGCTCTCGCCGGAACTGCGAGATAAAGTCAGCAGCGTCCCAAAACTGTCCATCGGGCCGGTTACGACCCAATCGTTGGCCTCTCTGGGGTGGAACAACCATCTGATCGAAGCTCCGGAACACGACATTCCCGGTATGATTGCGGCATTGGAGGTTCATTCGCCCTGAAATCGGCCCATTGGCTATCCAAACCCGCCTGTCCAGAAGTAAAATCTCTTAACTTGGGGAGAGTGGGGCGGAACGCTCGCCATGAAGGTGGCGCTGATGGCCGGAAGATGAGGAACGCCCAATGAAAAGCCTGAAATCCCCAACTCCGCTCAATCGCCGCGCTTTCACGCTTGTGGAAATGTTGGTCGTCATTTTGATCATCACCATCCTGATC
>DAHWIP010000046.1:0-9805 GCA_027344975.1 Phycisphaerae bacterium | reverse complement strand
CAATCTTCCACTGACCAGTTTTTCGGGTAATCGTTCGTTTTCGGACCGGGAGTCAGGTTCATGCGGCTCAGCGGAATGCTGATACCCCAATACTCCGGAACCTGCGCCGCCCGTGGATTGCCGACAAAACTCACGCCGCTGGCTCCAATATTTTTAATCAGGCAGCCGCGAATGGTAACATCCCGGTTGTAGTTGCTCAAAAATACCGCGTTACCGCCAAGATCAACCAGGTTGCAGTCTATCAGACGGCAATGCTCGGCCCCCTGAAACAGCACCGCTCCTCCGCGATAAATGGCCAGATCGCTGCGCATGATGGGTTCGCGTGTACGCATGAACGTCCGCAAGGTATGCTCAAACGTTATGCCCCGCATCGTCACGAATCGCACCGGATCAGCTCGCGAAGCCTCACACTTTAACAGCGAACGGAGGCGCGCGACCACCACCTTGGAACTGCCCAGTTTCAGTCCCCTCGGCGGATAAAAATACAAACGCGACGTTCTGGAATCCAGGTACCATTCACCCGGCGAGGTCAGAAATGACCGAAAGTTTGCGAAATACCCCACGCTCGGCATACTGCCAAGCGGCCGATTGGTTTGCCAGCCCCCGACCAGCATCAGGCGGCCATGAATTCGCTTGATCTCAAAGTCAAGGCTTCCCCAACCCGCTGGATGCAGAACATGAATGATGCCGCCATCCGGGTGTTTCCATTGTTTCCAATATTTACGGTTGATGGCCTCTGCCGCCGGCCACGCCACGATTTGACTTCCCACGTGAGGAGGCCAATTGGCACCGTCGGCATAATACGCCTCCGACGTGTGCCTGTGGACCTTATTCAGCAGCCCCATAATTTGCGCCCACCGCCGCGCAAAGCGTATATTAAAAATATCATGGATCGCTCCATGATAAGACGCTTTTGATTGCGCTTGCGCCGCCGGGTAGCGAGCCAACACCTGCTTTCGGCCGTTGATCCAGAGTTGATCCGTCCTGAGGCCGGCCGGCACCCGTGCCTCCATGATGCCGTGCCTCCAAGGCCGCCAATGCAACTGCAGGATTCGGCTTCCACTGACAATCACTCGTGCGCCGGGCGCAGCGACATAGCGAATGGGGCTTTGCGGTGAGCCGGAATCTGCGGCGGTGAACACAAGAGGTTTGGTCAGATCATAGGTGCCGGCGCTGATCATCACCGTTACACCCCCGACCGGAAACTTTCCACCGGCCTTGAGCCGGCGAATGGCGGCTTGTGCCCCGGCTAGCGTGCGAAGAGGCTCGGTGGCTGAACCGCTGGCTGAGTTGTGGCCATGGGGCGCTACAAACAGCGTCAGTCCCGGTGGGGGGACAAGGCTGGCGGCTCGGCCGACGAGAACGCCGCCGCTGCACGTAACAACGGCGATCAAGGCACAAACCAACCATTTGCAATGAATTGATTTCATCGGGTCTCCGGCCGCGTCTATTTTTACCTGGCGGTCAGTAGTTCTCCACGCCTTTCGGTTGTTCAGTCTCACAAAAGTCCGAACGCACTGATTATCCTGGTTCGCAGCGGCAATACAAAGGGACATTACAGGTAATCATAGTAGCATAAAGTGGTCAAAATTCTGATATCTGCCGGATGAGTGGAGCGGCCGGGCACTGGCCAACGCAGCATGGCTGCACTCACTGACAAAGTCTGTCGACGGCGTATTGCGAATCCGTAAGCTCACGGCGCCGGGCTTGGGTTGCATGAGCCCGGCGGTATACCACCGTTGAGGTTTTACAGCAGCACCTGGTCGCACTTTTCAAACAGATAGCCTCGCCGGCAGGAAACCACCGATTCGCCCGAAACGTCCTGATGGTCGTATTGTCCCAAGGCCGGTACCGAGGCATTTCGTCGCACGAAAACCGGCGTAAAATGTCGTACAATAGCGGTGGCCAAAGTGTCGAAGCGACAGGAGGTTGCGTGCCGCGGATTTTGGGGTTCCATCCAGATACAACGATGCTTATCGCGGCCGGCCTCGCCATTCCCATCGGTCTGGTGCTGTGGCTCAATTCCGTCAAAGAGGCGATGGTACTCATTACCGTATTCCTTTCAGCACTCGGCTTTCTGGCGCCATGGCTGCTCCCGCTCGACCATTTGAATTTTCTCTCCCGTGTTGCAATCGGCTTGGGCGGGGTGGTGCTGGGAATTATTCTCGGCACCCTCTGTTTCAGGCTCTCGCAGGCCGTTCTGCTGGCGCTGATCGTGGGGGGGATATTGGGCGGCGGGCTCGCGTATCACGACGGTGCCTTTGCATCTCACCCCGCAGTGGTGGCGAAATCGCACGGTGCGAAGTCTCGCCCGGTGCCTTCGGCCACGCATCCGGTCACCGTATACAGAAAAATTATAAATAAAATACGAAAAACAGCGGTGCATCTCTGCAAGGTTGTCCGCTCATCCCTCCAGCGTCTTCCCGCTCAGCAGGCCGGAGGTGTCTACGCTCTGGCCATCGGTTCCGCGCTCATCACCCTGCTCGTGGCATTCATTTTTCCGGAATTGGCCTCATTGGCGGGCGGCGTGTGGGCCGGATCACTCCTGATGCTGGGCGGCGCGCTTATCTGGCTGAAATACTGGCAGCCGACATGGGCGGGAAATTTTGAAACCGCGCTCTGGCCGCAGGTCACCTTTCTGCTGCTTTTGGTCATCGGCACGGCCTTGCAGAGTCGTCACCTCTTCAAACTCAGGGCCGCTCGGAAATCCGCCAAAGCGGATGGAGGTAAAAAATCCAAAGGGTCCGGGGAGAAAAAATGACCCGCATCGCCGCTGCATCATTCACCGGCGGGGGGGTATCGGCAACCGCAGGGGCAATATCTTCCGGCCCACCGGCAGTTGTGCCGCCCGCTCTGGCTCACCTTCCATTGGCCGTTGGACTGGTGCTTCTCATCGTCGGTCTCATCATGATGATCGGCGCGCGTCGCCACCACAAGGCCATTGTGGTTCTCCTTTCCGCCGCATTCGGTTGGTATGCCGCGCTCTCTCTTGCCCATGCATCTCCCGTTACCGCCATCATCTATGCGGCCGTCGGTACCTTGGCGGGTTTGCTGCTTCTCGGAATCATGCGCCTCGCGGTAGTGCTCTCCTCCGCCGCCGTCGGAGCGATGATGGGCGCGGCAATCTGGAGTACGCTCCAGCGGCCGCCCGATTTCTGGTGGCTTTCGGCAGCCGCAGGATTCATTATCCTGGGTTTTGCGGCGTCGCTGCTCTATGACCGTCTTGTCATATTCGGCTGTACGATGCTGGGAGCTGGTGGCGCCGTTATTGGGGCGGCGGTTGTGTTGCTCCATGCCGGTTACGCGGCGCAGGTAAGTCGGCTTTGCGGGCCTCGCACCCAGTGGCCGCTGCGCTTGGCGGTAGCCGTACTTGCAGTAACCCTATTGAGTTTGCTGATACAACTGGTGGATACGCCCAAGCAGGAAGATTCAAAAGGTGAATAGGTAAAAAGCTCGATGGAAAATCGAAATCGTAACAATCTGAGTCTCCATATCGATACCCTCGGAGATGATCTCCGTTACGCGGTGAAGGTGGCCGCTGAATCGGGTTATGCGGGCGTTGCCGTCGGCATCAGTCATCCCCAATTGGCGGCTGCAGATTTTGGCATGACGGCACGCCGACATTTCATGAAAATGCTGCAATCCAGAGATCTCAAGCTCTCCGATGTCCGTCTCCGTGCAGGAGTCATCGGATGCAGTAACCGGAATCATGCTGAACGCTTGATCCATCAGACGCAGCGGGCGCTGCAAATGGCTCGCGATTGCCGGGCGGGCGCGGTGATTATTTATCTCGGCGAACCTCCTGCGGGGCCGATTTCCGGCAACACCGGCCCGGCGGCATCCACGCCGGATGACCAGAACGGGGGAGACGTTGAGGCGATCAGCCGATCGGTTATGGATGAAATTCTCGCGGCAGGCGATCGGGTTGGAATTCAGATTGCCCTGAGTTCCGGGCACGCAGCGTGGTTGGCATCGATATTAAAAAAACATGTCAGTAAAACCGTTGTCGCTGCCTTGGATTCCGCCCGGGTGCTCGCTGCGGGATATTCTCCGCCGGACGCCGCCGTCGAACTGGCCGGTATGATCCATGCTTGGATATGCGCCGATGCGGTGCGCAGCGGTGGGGCCTCACAGAATGTTCTGCTGAGCAGCGGCCGGGGAGATTTTCGAGCAGTCGCCGATGTGCTGGACGAGCAGGATTTCTCCGGGCCGGTTATTGTCGATATCCGCGGGCTGGCCGATCCGTCATCAGCGGCGGGCCACGCTGCCCGATTGCTGCTGGAAGTGATGCAGCGCAATTCGTCATCATCGCAGCGCGGGTGAAGAGTGCCCGCGCTGGCGCACTGCCCTCGCAGGGCCTCTGGCATAGGGAGGATGCACGTATGTCCAATACGCAACCCGTCATACCAATCATCCACCGCCTTTCGGCAACGCCTTCCACCCAGTTGCTCGCGGCGCAGCGAACGGCTGTTCTGATGACGGAAGACGGCCCCCCATCCATCGGTTATTGCGAGGCTTGGATCGCACAGACGCAGCTGCGCGGTCGCGGGCAGCATCACCGGCCGTTTGCCAGCCCATCGGGCGGATTTTACGTGAGCCTGCTTTTGACTCTCGGCCGCCCCGTGGGCATCGAAATACTTCCCCTTGCCGTGGGATGGCAATGTGCAAGGGCTTTGACCGTGCTTGGGTGCCCGCCCGTTACCATTCGCTGGCCCAACGATTTATGCCTCGATGGCAGAAAACTCGGCGGCATTTTGTGCCAGTCGGTTATCAATGGCGACCGCTGTCTGGCGGTCATCGGCGTCGGTATTAACACCAATTCCCATCTTCGCGATTTTCCCGACGAACTTCAGCCATTTATCACCACACTTGCCGAACATGGGGTGGCTGTCGATCACGAAGTCCTCCTGCAGCATTTTGTAACCGCCATGCAGGAATTACTGGATCCCGATGAAGTGGCGCGCTGTGCGGTGCAGGCGGCGACGCTTGATGCGGCGCGTGGTCGGAAAATCACGGCAATTGTTGATGGCGTTGAAGTTGAGGGTATCTCGCAGGGTTGGGGAGAGGATGGGCATCTGCGACTTGACACGCGGGATGGCACCCGTGAACTCCTCTCCGCCACCATCACCAAGATTGATGGACGGAGGGTACGTCCTGAGGATTAACCGGAGATTTTGGCAACGGTTGTCGATGACGCAGCGTCGCAAGCATAACTCTGATTTGACAATAGCGCCCGCCGTCAATAACCTACAATTTTGATAGACATTGCGGAGGTATCATATGGGCAAATTGTACGCAAACATTACTCAGACGATGGGCAATACACCGATGGTGCGCATCAATCGGCTTGTTCCGCCGGATCACGCTACGGTTTATGCGAAATGCGAATTTTTTAACCCCTTGGGCAGCGTCAAAGACCGTATCGGCGTTGCTATGATTGAGGCCGCTGAAAAACAGGGGGCGATTAAAAAAGACACCATCATCATGGAGGCAACCTCAGGTAATACCGGCATCGCCTTGGCTTTTGTCTGTGCGGCCAAGGGGTACAAACTTAAATTGTTCATGCCGGAAAGTATGTCGCTCGAGCGCCGCAAATTGCTGCGCATTATGGGCGCTGAACTGGTCCTTACCCCCGCCTCAGAAGGAATGCCTGGTGCGATCCGCCGTTGCAATGAGGCCGCCGCCGCAGATAAAAATGCGATCATCGCCAAGCAGTTTGAAAATCCCGCCAATGTCGAAATTCACGCCAAAACCACAGCCGAAGAAATCTGGCGCGATACCGACGGCAAGATCGATTGTATTGTCTCCGCCGTCGGCACGGGTGGAACCATCTCCGGAGTTGCCAGTGTTCTGAAAAAACGCAATCCGCAGTTCAAGGCAATTGCGGTTGAGCCTGCCACTTCGCCGGTGATTACGCAGTTCCGGGCGGGGCAACCGCTCAAACCCGGCCCCCATAAAATTCAGGGCGCTGGCGCGGGTTTCATCCCCGCCAATCTCCACACCGATCTGGTCGATGACATCATTCAGGTAACCAATGAAGACGCCTTTGCATGGGCCCGCCGACTGGCAGCCGAAGAGGGGATTCTCGCCGGCATCAGCTCCGGAGCCAACATCTGCGCCGCCGCTCAGGTTGCGGCACGCCCGGAAATGAAGGGCAAAACCATCGTCACCATCATGTGCTCAACCGGCGAACGTTACATCAGCACGGCCATGTATGACGGCCTCGACGGGTAGGCTCGGTTTAGGTGCGGACGCGGGGGTGCATATAATCCTGCGGTCGGCAGGATTCGGTGGATATGGATATTTATCGCACAGCTCGCGCCAGTGCCTCGGCCTCCGCTCAGCCGCTTCTCGATCTCCTTGATCCGATCGTGGCTGAATATGTCGATGGCATTTCGCCCGATGCACTCGCCGTCTGGGATATTCGCCGTCATGACGCCGGGACCTGTTCATTGCATCTATGTCTGTGCGACGATTGGGCCCATGTTCACTGTGAATTCCGCCGCGACGAAATGCCGCCGGATTCCGATCTCCATTCGCTCATCGCCCGTAAATTGGCCACCTTCACCGATCCTCGGCGGCGCGTCCTTTTCAAAGTCCGCGCGGGAACATTTGCTCACGACGATCTGACCCATCTTCGCCAATCGCTGAATTTAATACCAGGCATCGCGCATCGTGGGCTTAAGGTTGAGAACCGGTGTGAATTTATTCCCTGCAACGCATATGTACCTGCCTCAGCCTTCCGCGTAACCGATTTTACCCTTGAAGTCGATGCCGCAGCCGCCGGCGACGTTGCCGATGCCCTGCGATCCAACGGGTTTGAAATTGAATCTCGCTCGCGCGTTTAGAAAGGGCGGGGCCATGCGCATGCCATTGGATAAGGATACCCATCAGGCAACCCCCGTAGTTGCCGAAGGCCTTCTGCCGGCGTTTTCCGCGTCGCTGGTCGCCGCTGGAATCTATACCCTTTTACCCACCGGCATTGCACTCGGCCCGCGATGGCTTTTACTTGCCATCACGCCGGTAATGCTGCTGACGCTCGCCGTGTTCCGCCGGCGCGGCTCGCGGCACGCCGCCCATATCGTCGGACATATCTCCACTGCCGTGATGACCGCCTTTATCGCCTACTCGCTGATCTTTCTGGTTGACGGGATATTCCGCGGTGCGGTAACGGCGCCCGTGATGCTTCGGGCATCCGGCATTCTCTGGGTGATGAATGTCATCGTCTTCGCCCTCTGGTACTGGCGGCTTGATGCCGGTGGCCCCATCGCCCGCGCCGCCCGTGGCAATCATGACAGTGGCTGCTTCCTCTTCCCCCAGATGATGATTCCGAAGGCCAGCGCCCGCGCCTGGATACCCCATTTCGTCGATTATCTTTTCCTCGCCTTCAATACCAGCACCGCATTTTCCCCAACGGATACCGCGATCCTCTCACGCTGGGCTAAATTGCTGGTCATGACGCAGTCGATCATCTCTCTGGGCCTCGTGGTACTGGTGGTCAGCCGCGCCATCAACATCATCTAATCCATGCAATGCACACCTGAAAACCCGGGCATTGGCGAGTTTGACTTTCCACCGCTATCTTAATGCCAACATGAGTAAGGAAATGATTCGCATACTGGTAGTTGACGATGAAATTGAGCATGCCGACGCGCTCTGCGAGGCGGTTGCCCGCATGGGTTTCCCCGTGCGCCAAACCCACTCCATCGCAGACGCAAAAAAACAGCTCGCCCAGGAACTTTACGATCTGGTGATCACCGATCTCCGTATGGACAGCCCGGATGACGGCTTCGATCTGCTGGAATTCATCAAGCGTTCCCGGCCCGACACGCAGGTGATTATGGTGACGGCCCATGGGGATGTCGCCGCCGCCGTCCGAGCCATGAAAACCGGGGCCTTTGATTTCATACAAAAGCCGTTGGATCTGGATTTGATCCGCCAGCAGGTGCGTCGTGCGGTTGATCAGATTCTTCTCACCCGACAGAACAACAGTTACCGCGCGGCATTGGATCAAAAATTCGGCATGGAGGGGATCATCGGACAATCCGGCCCGATGATGCGGGCCCTTCAATTGGTCCGCCAGATTGCTCCCACCGATATCAGCGTGCTCATTGTTGGCGAATCGGGCACCGGCAAGGAGTTGATCGCCCGTGCGCTGCATCAGAACTCACACCGCTCCGCCGGGCGATTCGTCGCCCTGAACTGTGCCGGGCTTAATGAAAGCACGCTCGAGGATGAACTTTTCGGCCACGTACGCGGCGCCTTTACCGATGCCCGCACCGACCGGCAGGGACGCTTTGAATACGCCGATCACGGCACCTTGTTTCTCGATGAAATCGGCGACATGCCCATGGCCATGCAGGCCAAATTGCTGCGTGTTCTGCAGGATCGTCAGATCACGCGGCTTGGGTCCAACGAGCCGATTCAGGTGGATGTGCGGTTCATCTCCGCCACCAACAAAAATCTGGAAGAGGCCATTGCCAAGCGTGAATTCCGCGATGATCTGTACTTCCGCATCAAAGGTGCCACCATCGCCTTGGCACCCCTCAGGCAGCGCCGCGAGGATATTCCGCTGCTGATCAAGCATATGCTTGAAAAAATCGCCCGCCGGGACGGCAAACCTGTTCCCAATCTCTCCGGCGAGGCGCGGGATATCCTTGTCGCCTACGACTGGCCCGGGAATGTCCGCCAGCTTGAAAACGTTATCGAAAGCATGGTTGCCCTGAGCACCGGCGACACTTTGGGCATTGACGATATTCCCGCTGATATTCTCGGCCAGTTCTCGGTGCAGAGCGTCACCACCACGGCGCTGGCACCGATTGACCGCAGCAGTTCCAATCAATCACTTGCCCTGCCCAATCTCGCCGGGGTGAGTCTTGCCGAACTGGAACGCGAGGCTATTGAAAAAACACTCCAGCTTGTGCAGGGAAATCGCGAACAGGCCGCCAAAATGCTCGGCATCGGCGAACGCACGCTTTACCGCAAGATCAAAGAATACGGCCTTATTGAATGATCAATCTCGCAATCAGATGGATGGAATCAAATGGATAATTATCGTGTGGGCATCGGATTTGATCTGCATCGGCTTGAAAGCGGTCGGCCATTGGTATTGGCCAATGTCCCCGTTCCCCATTCCCGCGGGCCGGTGGGGCATTCCGACGGTGATGTCGTCATACATGCATTGATCGATGCCATTACCGGTGCTGCCGGCATGCCCGATGTCGGCGAGCTCTTTCCCAATACCGACCCGCAGTTCAAAAATATCAATTCGGCCCGTCTGATTGAAAAAGTAATGGAAGGCCTGCGGGCCTCGCCGTGGCGGATTGTCAATGTGGATGTGATTGTCATTGCCCAGCAGCCGCGGCTCTCTCCCTTCAAACTCCTCATGCGTTCGCGCCTTGCGGAATTGCTCGGTATTCCCATGGATCGCGTGAATATCAAGGCCAAAACCAACGAACACGTCGATGCCGTGGGACAGGAATTGGCCGTCGCCTGCCATTGCGTCGTGATGCTGGCGCTCCAATCATGAATCCCGTTCCAGCCGATGCCTCGGTTCGAAAGTCCCCGTCTTCTCTCCGAGAGCGGCATGTTCTGGGTATCGACCCCGGCCTGCACCTCACCGGCTACGCGGTGTTGCGGATTTCACGCCAGCCCGCCCTGATTGAAGCCGGTGTCATTCGCGGCTCATCCACCGGCGATCTTCCCCTTCGCCTTGCCGATCTGCACCGCCAAATTGCCGAGATCATCGATGAATTCTCAATCAGCCACGTCGGCGTTGAACAGCTCTACGCCCATTACAAGCATC
>DAHWIP010000045.1:0-9908 GCA_027344975.1 Phycisphaerae bacterium | reverse complement strand
ACAAACCGCTGATCGCAGGGAATCGTGGTGCAGGGGCTTTCAGCGTTCTCCTTTGCCGCACCACCGTTTATATCGAGAGTTATGCGGCAATATTGGTCTTGGCGATATACCAGCGACGATATTGCGCACAGACTGCGATAGCGGGTTATAATCCCTGTTCGATGACGCCATTGATGAATGCCAACCAGATCAGCGAAGCGATTGAAGGCATAAAAAAGAAAATTCTCCTTCATCTGAAGACGGAATCGATCGAGCCATCCAAGCTGGCGCTGGTTGGTATTCGGCGACGCGGAGAGATTATTGCCGGTCGTCTGAGCTGTCTGCTTCAGCCGCACCTCGGTTTCAAGCCCCCGGTCGGTGCGCTGGACATTACCATGTACCGGGACGACCCGATGCGCTCACCATTGACCATTCCGCTGGGAACGGAGATGAATTTCCGGCTGGATGATCGCCCCGTCATTCTTGTGGATGATGTGCTGTTCACCGGCCGGTCGGTACGGGCGGCACTGGATGCGATGGTTGATTTTGGTCGACCGCAATTCATCCGCCTTGCCGTGCTCGTTGAACGCGCGGGGCGGGAATATCCGATAGCGGCCGATTTCATCGGACGCAATACCGAAGTCGATCGCGATTCATTGATCCGGGTTCACCTCCGGCCGCTGGATCATCAGGATGGCGTCTTCATTGAACCGGACAAAAAAGGGAAAGGCGGACAACGTTGACAGAAGCCCGATACCATTGGAATCGCCCGCATCTGCTGACCCTTGAGGAACTGTCAGCGGACGACATTGCCGCTCTGCTGGATACCGCACGGGCCCTGAAGGAAGTGTCCACCAGAAGTATTAAAAAAGTACCCGCTCTGCGCGGCAAGGTCGTCGTAAATCTGTTTTTTGAAGACTCGACCCGCACCCGTACCAGCTTTCGGCTTGCAGCTCAGCGATTGAGCGCCGATGTCGTGGATTTTGCCGTCTCCACCAGCAGCGTCAGCAAGGGAGAGTCACTGGCGGATACCGCACGCAACATCGAGGCAATGGGTGTGGACGCCATGGTGATCCGACATCGCAGCAGCGGGACACCCGAACTGCTGAGCCGACAGGTTTCCTGCAGTGTGATCAACGCCGGTGACGGCTCGCACGAGCATCCGACGCAGGGGCTGCTGGACGTGTTTACGATTCAGGAATCGCTGCAGAAGACCGGCAGGCAGATATCGGATATTCATTGCGCGATTGTTGGTGATATCATCCACTCGCGGGTGGCCCGCAGCAATCTCTGGGCACTGACCAAACTTGGCGCAAAGGTCACACTGGTCGGTCCGAGCACGATGTGCCCCCGATCACTGGAAAAACTCGGTGTGAGCGTAAGCCATAACCTGGACGAGATTCTGCCGCATGTAGATGTGATTAATATGCTGCGTGTGCAGTTTGAACGACTCACATCCGCCGCCTTTCCGTCGCTGCGGGAATATCATCATCTCTTCGGTCTTACAGAAGCCCGGCTCGCCTGCTGCAGGCCTGATGTGCTCGTCCTCCATCCCGGACCGATGAATCGGGGCCTGGAGATTACCTCTGCCGTGGCCGACGGCCCAAGGGCGGGCATCCTGCGGCAGGTGACCAACGGTCTGGCGGTGCGGATGGCGGTGCTTTATCTCTGCGTGGGCGCAACGGCAACGCGGCCATAATCGGTCCGACTGTTTACGTCGGCAGCGCATCGACAAGACGGTCAATATCCTCAAACGTATTATAAAAATGTGGCGAAGCCCGAAGCCGCCCCACGCGCTGGGCGATGATAATCCGTTTCTCCTCCAGCTCCCGGACGACGGCATCATGAACCACCGAACCATGGGGCGATTCAAATGCGACGATACCGCTGGTTTCATTGGGTCGGGCGCTGGATATCACGCGATATCCTTTTTCCGGCAGTCTGCGGCGGAGATACTCGGTGAGCGCCGCCACTCGCCGATAAACCAACGGCAGGGATATCCGCTGCAGCAGGCGGATTGAGGCGCCGAGCGCGAGTATACCCGGAACGTTGTGTGAGCCGCACTCAAACCGCCGGGCGTCTGACTTGAGTGTGAAATTATGGGCGCCAAAGTCATTGGCATTGACAACGTTCATCCAACCGACTTCGGGGCGAAGCGCCGCGAGCAGTTCCCGGCGGCAGTAAAAGATGGCCGCCCCTTCGGGGGCCAGCAACCATTTGTGTCCGTCGGCAGAGAGAAAATCAATGTTCATCTCATGTACATCAACCGGGATAACACCGAGCGACTGAATCGCATCGACGCAAAAGAGGATTCCCCTGTTGCGGCAGAAGCGGCCTATGGCAGCGATATCGTGCCGGAAGCCGCTACCAAATTCCACATGTGAAAGGGCAATCATGCGTGTTCGCGGCGTAACGGCGTCCAATACCTGCTCGGTGGTAAATCGGCCGTCGGTTTCGGAAAGTTCGATATGCTCTATCCGTGCGCGTGCGGCGAGGTCCATCCATGGATACACCATCGTCGGGTATCCAACTGCCGTGCTGATCACCTGATCGCCCGGCTGCCAGTCCATCCCGGAGGCCACAAATGCGATTCCTTCGCTGGTATTTTTGGCGAACGCAATTTCGTCAATGTGAGCGCCGATGAAATTGGCAGCAAGTTCCCGCACCGTTTCAATCTGTCGGTACCATTTGCCGGTGAGATAGGCATCCTTCGCGGCCTGATCGGCGAATTCAACTATTGCATCATGAGCCGCACGACTGATGGGTGCGACGGCGGCGTGATTAAGAAACGTCCACGACTGCACGATTGGAAATTCAGCCGCGCGGTCAAATTCCGACGGTAAATCGACAGACGGCTCCATTTTGCACCTTCTTTCGTCCGGCGGAAACCTTCTCTATGCCGGGAATGCAGCCTTGACACAAAGTACCAGCTTCAAATCCAAATCTTCCGCATTCTCAACCACGCAAGCCATGCATGAGTGAGGCGGAACATTACGCGGCATTCTGGCGAATCTGGAGATAAAATCAAGAGTTGGGGGCGAAGTGAGGTATTCTGCATGCATCTGAAGGTTATAGGCGGAAACTGGACATTTTTACTTAGGCACCTTAGTATTCTGCCATGGTTTCGCCGCTTATATTTCTGCGTGAACTTCCCTCGGGGGAGGCCCTGCGCAAATTGCTGCCTCGATATTCGGGTCATCAGATTGAAGCCATTGAATGCTATCTGCTTCTGCTCCGGGCCGTCAATGATATGATCCAGCCGGTGGAAACGATGCTGGCCGGGAAACGACTGTCCCGCGGTCGGCTCTCCGTACTGCTGCGTCTGCTCCGGGAGCATCCAGCGCCTGTTCCGGCGGCCGTTCTGGCGCACGATTGTGGAGTGCGGCAGGCGACCATGACTGGATTACTTCAGGGACTTGCCAATGCCGGATTGGTGCGCCGAAAGACCTGCTCGAAAGACAAGCGGGTATCGCAGGTCAACCTGACGGGCGGGGGACTCCGACTTATGGACCAGTTGCTGCCGAATTATTTTGCGCAGCTCGAGCGTTTATCAGCGAAGATGTCGCCTAAAGAACGTCATTGTCTTATCAAGCTGCTCCGTGACTTCATTGAGTCGGTGGCTGACATCAAGACGGACGATCGCAAAAATGTAAGCTTTTCGGCCGCAAGGGGCGTTACGCATTTTCAACCCAGGCGGAAAACTCGGAGTCGAAGATGAGTGCCGCTACGTCCGGCGGTCTAGCCGATCGAGCATGGACTCCCTCATCAAATCCATGGCTTATCGCTATTGCGGTAATGCTCGGCACTTTTATGGAAGTGCTCGATACCTCGATTACCAATGTCGCGATTCCTCATATTGCCGGATCCATGGCCATCACACCCGATGATGCCACTTGGGTATTGACCAGCTATTTGATCTCCAATGCCGTGGTTCTGACCGCAACGGGCTGGTTCAGCCGGACTTTCGGTCGTAAGCGATTTCTTCTGACGTGCATTGTTGTATTCGCCCTCGGATCGTTGTTCTGCGGTCTGGCGCCCAATTTCCCTATTTTAATTATTTCATTGCTTATTCAGGGTGCGGGTGGCGGCGCATTGCAACCGAGTGCCCAGGCGATCCTGCTGGAAAGCTTTCCGCCGGAAAAGCGTGGGCAAGCGATGGCCATGTATACATTCGGCGTCATTTTTGCACCGGTCATCGGTCCGACGCTCGGGGGATGGCTGACGGACTCTTACTCGTGGCGATGGGTGTTTTATATCAATATACCGGTGGCGATCTGTGCCTTCCTGATGATCGAGGCGTTTGTCGAAGACCCCCCCTACCTGCGTAGTGGTAAAAAGGGCAAATTAGACGCGGTTGGCTTCATTCTGCTGGCAAGTTGGATTGCCGGCCTACAGATCATGCTGGATAAGGGACAGGAGGTAGACTGGTTTGGTGCCTTCTGGATGCGTTGGTTGGCCATTTTCACGATTATCTGCTTTCTGGCTTTCGTGGCATGGGAATTAACCGATGGAAACCCACTGGTTGAACTGCGAGTTCTAAAGAACAGAAATTTCCTCAGCGCTACGGTCATGATTACTCTTGTCGGCGCTGTACTCTACGGAACAACTGCGCTTCTGCCGCTTTATCTGCAAACCGTCATGAATTATCCGGCGCTGCAGAGCGGCTTGGCGGTCAGCCCGCGCGGATTGGGTTCCATCATTGGAATTCTGCTTGCCGGTCAGCTCATTAATGTGATTGACAATCGATTCATGATGGTGACCGCTGTGCTGGCGCTGGCGCTTTCCAGTTTCTATCTGAGCGGAATTGATCTGGAAATTGCCGAGTTTACGGTAACCATTCCGATCATCATTAACGGTTTTGCCACCAGCCTGTTGTTTATTCCGCTCACAACCAATGCCGTCGGAACGCTGCGCAGTGAACAGATTGGTAATGCGACGAGTATTTATAATCTGATGCGCAATATCGGTGGAGCTGTAGGCATATCCATATGTACGACCTTATTGGTGCGATTCAGTCAGCGGTGGCAGACCACGCTCGTCAATCGCGTTACCCCGACCAGCGCGGCATTCCGCTCGCGGCTTCATACGATTCAGGGAGTTTTGCAGTCGCATGGTCCCGCGACTACGGCTCACCAGCAGGCATTGGGAATGATTTATAACGGTGTTCAGCAGCAGGCGTCGGTGTTGTCCTATGTGGACGTGTTCCGATTTCTGGGCATTCTCTGCCTGATCTGCCTTCCGCTGGTGATGCTCATTAAGCCCGTGAAGCGGGCAGGCAAAGTTGCTGTACATTAAAGCGGCTCGAAGATGATTGCTCAGAGGTTGTGAGTGAAATGCCCGGGTCCGCTATTCGATTCCCAGACGATGGGCCAACTCGGTGTGGTCAAGGTGGCTTAAATCCGGAACCGCCCAGTGCGCCCATTGGTGAACCGATTCAATACGACTGGTCGTCGCAACGCCGATGACACGAAATCCCGCAGCTTTGGCAGCCGATGCGCCACCTTTCGTATCTTCGATGACGATGACGTGTTCGGGGGTTAATTCGGGCCGTAATTCCTTCAGAAGAGAATATGTTTTCAGATAACCCTCCGGATCAGGCTTGCTGTTCCGCACATCATCCACCGAAACAATCGCGCAGAAATGTGATTCAAGCCCAAGGGCTCCAATAAGCTGTTTAATCTCGACGCGTCTGGCACCGCTGCAGATGGCGCACAGGCAACCGTTGGACGATAGAAATTTCAAAAGTGGCCGGATACCGGGAAGCGGCTCCGCCACCGCTCCAAGTTGCGACTCCAGGAATTGATTTTTCAGCATACAAAGTTTCTCAATGATATCTTCCTGCGGGATGATCCCTGCGTCCGAGAGCATGTGGATGAAACCATCCCGGGAACCGAAAACGATATAACGGTTGCTGTATATCTCCGGTGTTATATGGATTTTTCGTCCCAGCGATTTTTCAGCCGCACTCAAGGCGTGGTTGTATCCCTGAAGATGAATAGCTTCCGTGTTGGCGATGACACCATCAAAATCAAAAATGACCGCAGAAGCCGACATGTTGTGTTCTTCCTTTCAAAAGTTCATCCATGAGGCTTTTGGCAACGTACTAGGAAAAAGCCAAATCGCCGGGAAGGATAACCGAATTTTGGCTAAACAGCGGTATGACTTTGTTTTAAGTCGAGAACAAATCTGGCCGATAATTTTGTCGGTGCCCTATTGCTCCGGGGCGGTCGACGTTTTACAATGTAATACGTTGAATAAAGATAGGTCAGCAGGATTGATCATTATGAATACCCAAGACAAAGGACATGCCGACAACGTGGATCAGCCGGAGCGAAATCGCCCCTTGAAGGATCAGATCGTCGCTTTCAAGGCGGATGCCCAACTGGCAGCACTTCTGTCGGGCGTCAAAAATAAAAGTGAGTTGATTCGCGATGCCGTTTATGCATTTCTTGGTCATCTCTGCCCCCTTTGCAATGGAAAGGGAACCATTGATGCCAACCGGGGACACGAGATTGAACTTCTGCTCAAACAACTGGAATTTGCCAGTTGCTCCGGGTGCCACACTCCGCTACCGGTCATTCCGAAATTGCGGGCTATCGTTCGGCAATTGCCGAGGGCGGACCGAGAGCGCCTCAGCGAGTATGAAAAGACGGGAGAATTGCTCTGTGTAAGCTGTTATGAAAAGGCGGATCAATGTGATGATTGTGGGCAGCATGTGCCGCAGGGCGGCCTTCGCCGTCATCAGCATGCACGCCACTCCCCCGCTGCTGAGGTATCAGAAAGGAAACGCCCGTCATGATCGAGCATCTTCTGCTGCTTGGTAAATTGAATCTGTGGAATCCGACTGGCGTAGGCCTGGGAATACTTGGGCTTCTCGCGACCGCATTTCTCCTCGGGATGATTCACGGCATTACCCCGGATGAACACACCTGGCCGATCACTTTCAGCTACGCGGTCGGCAGCTACAGCTGGAAAGGGGGTATGCGAGCCGGCCTTTTGTTTTCGTTGGCATTCACTATCCAACGATCGATTATGTCGGAAATTGCTTACTTTGCCCTGACAGATTTTGCCAAGCATGCCGTTTTTAACTTCTGGGTATACATTGTCATCGGTACGGTCATGGCGGCCTCCGGCTACTACGTACTGAAGCGCGGCAAGATTCTACACATGTTCCATGCTCATAAGATGGGAAGCGAATCGGGCGGCGCCAACACTCAAGCCATGCCCCGTTATATGCCCCTCGTGCACGGTTTTATCGCGGGTTTTGGGACCGGCGCCTTTGCTCTGATTACCTATACGGCGCTCGCGCCGCATATGGGATCGCCATGGCTGGCATTTTTGCCCGGTACCTGCTTCGGTCTGGGAACGATGGTCATGCAGGTCATCGCCGGCGCTCTGTTCGGCCAATGGATGGCCAGACGCAAACTTCCACCGACCGCCCGCGCAACGCTCGCACGCCTTATGTCGGGTCGTACGCTCGCTTGGGCGGGATCAGCATTTGTGTTGGTCGGTGCGGTGGGGCTCATCTGGCCGCAACTCTGGAATATTTCCATCAACACACATATCCACATTCACAATCTGCATTCGCTCGGGGTGGGGTTTTTCCTTGCGTTTATCGTACTGATCCTCGTTGCCTCGGCAGCATTTATTAAATCAATGCACGATGTTTCCCAAATGGGGATACGCCCCCAATCAGCGGGCGGTCGCGAGGGGCATCCGGAAGCGGCGTACCCTGTTTAAACCCCGTTATCATAAAATTTGCGGCGGAGCTCCGCGAGTCATGCGGCATATCTCAAACCTGCCTGCTTTCGGGCAGATGGACTGTTTTGGGCTTTCATTTCTCATCCTTGAGCCCGACCGAAACTCGGGTGTTGTCTAAATTTCAACAGACGGATAAAATCCAATGCATCATCTTGCGGCGCCGGAATGCCATTTAAGTGTTTCGGTTTGGCGCGCCTGTGAGATCAAAACATATTTAATCCGGCCGATAAAGGTATTCGGCAGGCTCTTTGTCACCGGTTTTTTCATGAAGGGTAAGACCATGATTCTTCCTTATGACTGGCGGGAAAAGCTTAAACCTTCCAATTTGCGGAATACAATTAATGAAAATTCAGCGGCGGTAAGCATTGTGGCGGCGGTGATCGCCGTGCTTGCCATTGTGTACATCTATCGCAGTGCTTCCGGCGGTGGGGGTAGTGGGAAATCACCCATGGCTTATTATTATGACACCAGTACCCAGCAGTTTTATACCTATCGCAGCTCGCGCCTTCCGCCGCTTAAAAATGCTCAGGGTAAGCGAACCATCGTACTTGCCTATATGTATACCTGTTCATCATGCAAAGACAGGAAAATTGCCTGGCTGGAGAAATATACGAAGCAGGCGCGGGCAGCGCTGATGTCGATGCTTAACGCTAAACCGAAACCGGGACAAAATCCCGGTCCCCCGCCATTTGCCGCCGCCATGTATGGTAGCGGCATCCTCGTTCGTTCACCGGTGAAAGGATCGCAGTGGTATCCCATTAACTCTCCGCAGGGAAATGCGATACAACAGTTACCCCGGTGTCCTTCCGGTACCGCAAGAATTTGTATGCCTTCATGACGATCACCCCGTCTGCGAAAGATTTGGCGGCTTTGCCATGAACCCATTTGCTCCGGTTGAGACCGTCGTCAATGCCATCCGCCGAGGCGAAATGGTTATTCTGGTCGATGATGAAGATCGTGAAAATGAAGGGGATCTCGTTTGTGCAGCCCAGTTTATCACGCCGCAAATCGTCAATTTCATGCTGCGTGAAGCCCGGGGTGTTCTATGTGTAGCGCTGACAAACCAAGACTGTGAACGTCTCGGCCTCTACCCTCAGGCAACTTTCAACACCGCTCCTCTGGGCACTGCATTCACCGTTACTGTGGACGGGCATCCAAGATTCGGCATCACTACTGGGGTTTCAGCGGCTGAACGGGCAAAAACGATTCAGATACTCATTGATCCTGCAAGCCGCCCGGATGATCTGTGTCGGCCCGGGCATATCAATCCTCTGCGTGCCAGACCGGGGGGCGTTCTGGAAAGGGCGGGACAGACAGAAGGAGCGGTAGACCTGGCAAGATTAGCCGGTCTTCATCCGTCCGGCGTCATCATCGAGATCATGTCTGATGACGGTACCATGGCACGTTTACCACAGCTCCAGGCCTTTGCATCCAAACATCATCTTCATATCGCCAGCATTGCGGACATCATTCAATACCGCCTCCGCCAGGAGACGCTCATCCGGCGAATTACCCAGCAGCCGTTGATGACCCAATGGGGTGGATTTGATCTGATTGTGTACGAGACCATGCATGATCCACTTCTGCACATTGCGCTGACTTACGGCGGAATCGGTTTACGCGATGTTAATACCGGGCGAGTTCCGCAGCAGGATGATCCTGTTCTGGTGCGGGTGCACTCGGAAAATCTTCTCAGCGACGTATTTCAATGCATCGATTCTCCGAGCGGGCGGGAACTTCGCGCATCAATGCAGAGGATTGCGCTGGAGGGAAAGGGTGCGGCCGTATAACTGCGACAGGAATCACGCGGGCTTGCACTGCTATCCCGACTCAAAGAATATCAGTCTTTGGTGGAACGCGACAGCACCGAGCAGATTGCCGTTCCGATGAGTCGACGTGATTTCGGTGTCGGCGCGCAGATATTGCGGGATCTGGGACTTAAAGCATTAAAGATACTAACCAATCGCCCCAAGAAACTCCATGGACTTGAGGCTTTCGGCCTTCAGGTGGTCGAGCAATTACCCATTGAATACTGATACTGACATGCCACACCTGCCGAGGTCCACGACGGAGTATTATTCCACGTCGTCATCGTCGTAATAGACATCATCGTCATCGAGATCATCATCGTAATCGTCGTTCAATGATTCCTCTCCAAAATCCTCCTC
>DAHWIP010000044.1:9673-9930 GCA_027344975.1 Phycisphaerae bacterium | reverse complement strand
GGGGCTGATGTCCGCGCTCTGGCCATCAATTCCCGTAATGGATTGCATCATCGCCCGGCGGGGGTTTTTTATTCCGATCTCATTTCGCAGGCACCTCAGACCATGGTTGATATTCGTCTTAAACATCGACGGCATTATCGATTGGCCTTATACGCCGTCGATTTTGATCATCAGCATCGTCTGGAAAACTCCTTGCGCCCGTGCAGGCCTTCTCCCATTTCTCCCGGGGAAAATACATGGTCTTTGAGTGTGATGGG
>DAHWIP010000044.1:0-9663 GCA_027344975.1 Phycisphaerae bacterium | reverse complement strand
GGGAGCGTGCGAATAACCATGAGTCCGATTCGAGGCGGCAATGCGGTGTTAAGCGGCGTGTTTTTCGATCCTCCCGGCGGATGACAATATCGCGGTTCTGGGTACCGAAATTCCAATGCCTTGCCGCCCATTGAAACCAAGCTCACCATGACGAAAGCTCGGTTCATTCTCATTTCTACTTCCATGGTTGAATGATCCGGAAATCTGAGGACTGCTGACACTCGCTAAACTGCTCAAATGAAGCTAAACTCTCCGCGTGTGGTTTGGCTTGAATGAGCGCCGTGTGAAGTCGTATAAATTGAAATCTTGGGTAAATCGGTCCGGCCGGAAAGGTCGTACGGCACCGGTCACTTCAGTAACCCGGCGACGCTGCACCTGCCTGCTGCTTGCATGCGCCGCCGCCATAGCGTCACCGCGGTTTTCCTCGGCCTTGGTGCGACCGACTGTATATCCTGTCCTGCGCCCCTCCGCGGCAATTGATCTGCCCATCACCCTCGGCGCGCCGCAGGTCTCAACGTGGAGTTCACGAAATGGAACCATCCATCTGGTTGCCGCCGGAGGAGTCGTCATTCACGTCGGTTATCGTGTACTTACGGCTCAGCAGGCGGCGATTTGGCTACGACCTTCATCGGCCACCGGGCTGCCGACCTTTCATGCCCGGTTATTTCTCCTTGGAAAAGTGACAGTTCGTGACGGTCTCCATGACCAGACGGTACTCCACGCGCCGGAACTGCTGATCACCACGCATACGCAAAATACCGTCGAATTGACGCAGGGCCCCCCGCGATCAGGGGTCGACACCACCGCCGTCGTATATCAACGCGGAGAGGCGGTTATTGCCCGCGCCGAGGCGGCACCGCTTGCGGCGACATTTACGCCGCGAATTCACATTCAGAATCTCGAGACCGCTCTGCGGTTAGGTTGGTTCGCCGAAGGTGCCCATAACGTCTTGATTCCGGAGCCGGTGCTTTCAACCGCACGGCAAAATGTCGCCAAGGCGTCCAAGCCGGTTCAGCCACCGATGGTTTTTGCAACCGGTCAAAACTTGACCGTCGAACAGGTAGGTCAGCAGCGAGTTACCGTCGCCCGCGGTCAGTTTTATATGGTCGTTCAGCAGGGGAACGGGGGGCCACCACTTGAACTCCGCGCCGATAACGCCGTCGTGTTCAGTCCCGCCGGTCATTCCCCATCGAAAAAGTTGGTGGGACATCCAACAAGCATCAATCAAAACGTGCAGGGCATTTATCTCGATGGAGATGTCACGATCACGTATGGCGATGAGTCGATTCATGCTCGCCGCGTGTATTACGACTTCACGACCAATCGGGCGATCATGCTTGACGCCGTCATGAGCACCTACGAAGTGCAGAATCATTCGCCCCTCTACATGAGGGCAAAAAGACTCCTGCAACTCGCACAGGGTGATTTTGAAGCTAAATCCGTAAAGCTTTCCACCGATGAATTTTACGTTCCGCATTATTACATCGGTGCCAGCAGCATGGCGATTCAGTCCCTCGCGGCTCCTGTGCACCATCAAACCCACGTGTACGCGTTTCAGGCGAAAAATGTTGTTGCCAATTTCATGGGAGTGCCATTTTTCTACTGGCCGTACCTTTCGGGAACCACGCGCCAGAATCCCACTCCGCTGCGACGTATTTCAGCTGGTTACTCCAGCATTTATGGAGCTACGGTGCGAACCGACTGGGATCTTTTCGGTCTGCTCAATCAGCCATCGCCGCCCGGCCTGAAAACCGATTTGGCGATCAATGAATATTCCAGCCGGGGACCCGGCACCGGCATTAACTCCTATTACTCCAAGGGCGACGCTCGCGGCATCCTCAACAGCTTCATCATGTATGACGATGGAACGGATCAACTCGGCGCCAACCGTGACAATATTCCGCTTCCGTCTCATGTACGAGGCTTTATTTCCGGCCGCTATCAACAGCCGTTGAATCATCAATGGTCCATTGCCGTTCAAGGGTCGTACATTTCCGACCCCAACTTTCTCGAACAATACTTCCAGAATGTTTATGCGACCGCCCCGGAGCAGCAGACTTCGGTTTATCTCAAGCAGCAGCATGGGAATGAAGCGTTTACCATTCTTGGCAAGTTTCAGCTTAATCGCTTTGTGGCCAATGCCGATCTGGAAAATAATGAATACTCCGTCCAGAAATACCCGGAGGTTAAATACTGGCGCAACGGGGATAAAGTCCTTGGCCTCTTTACGTTTTATACCGAATCCAGCGGCGCTCTGCTGAATGACAAATTCAGTTCGACTACCGCCGCGGATCGGGCGCTGCAATTGAATTTCCCGGGCATCAATCCAAATGAGACGTTTGCCGACTACTATCTTAATAATGGTTGGACGAATCAGAATGTCGCCCGTCTTGACACCCGCGAGGAGTTGGATCTGCCTCTGGCACTGGGCCCGGTGCAATTTGATCCTTATGTCGTGGGGAGAGTGACCTACTGGGACACCAGCTTTCCCGCCAGCGGTAACCAGATTAACGGCAACACCACACGCCTCTGGGGACAGGTTGGCTTCAGGTCATCCGTCGAAATATGGAAGACCTATCACCATATTCGATCCAACTTCTTCGACGTCCATCAGCTTCGTCACATTATTGAACCGGAAATTTCGCTCTTTCAGACAGGCTCGACCGTCCAGCGCGGATATCTCCAGCCCTTCAGCCGCGATGTTGAGGGGATCACCGATGCCAGCGGCGCTCAGTTTGCTTTGCGTCAGGTATTTCAAACCCTGCGTGGTCGGCCGGGCCACCGTCAGGAAGTTAACTGGATCACGTTGAACGTCGATGCGGATGTCTTCTGGAATCAGCCTAAATACGGCCCGTTCTATCCCGGCGATCCGATGTACGCGGGAGCTCCATTTTCAACCAGTGATTTCGGCAGTCCCGTGCTTGGGTATTTTGACTTCTCACGCCCGGATCTCAGCCAGGTTGCAGACAGCCTCAACAGTAATGTTTCGTGGCGCATCGGTGCCGACGTAAGGGCGCTGGCTGATGAAGATTGGAGCATCGACAATCAGAAATTGGAAAAATTTGACACGGGCCTGGCCGTCGATCAGTCGCCGAACCTGAGCTATTTCTTCGGTAATCAGTATCTGGGACCGCTTTCGACCGACCAATGGACTCTCGCCGTCAATTATCAGTTAACCCGAAAGTACATTGTTTCACTGGTGCAAAGCTACGATTTTTCTCTGGCTCATAATGTCATGTCAAGTATCACACTTGTCCGAAAACTTCCACGTTTTTATACGGCCATTACCCTTGGTTATAGCGCCGACACTAAAGATACGGCCGTGTTCTTCAGCATCTTCCCGGCGGGGTATCCGCACGCAGGCATTGTTAACTCCAGCACGCTTGAAGCCATCCAGCAGTAACAGCACGGAAAAATGCATGGCCACCAATCTGAATCTTCGGCTTTCGGGCTTCCAAAAATCGCCGCCCGCCATAAAAAAGGAGGTATAATCAGCGCAGATAAGCGGATGGACGCCTTGATTTTGGGAATGGATTTTGATGCGGCTCGACACCTCGCAACACATGCGTATGGATCAGCGAATGAAGCTGGCTCCCCGCATGATTCAGTCGATGGAAATACTTCAGTTATCCACCATGGCCCTCGAAGAACGGATTGATCAGGAACTTGTTTCGAATCCTGTTCTGGAACGGGCCGACTCCATGGAAGCTGAATCCGATTCTCCCCCGGTCGCAGGAATGCCTACCGAAGCAACTCAAGCGACGGCTTCGATCGATAAGCCTTCATCAACCCCAAATTCGAATGATTCATGGGACGACGTCAATCGCAGCACACCGTCGCGCGTGAACCGCTCTTCCGATGATCGCGATCCCAAGGCGGAAGCAATCGCCAATACCGCCGCTCGGAGTATGTCGCTTTCCGAGGCCCTGCTCCAGCAGTGGGTGTTGGTTGATGTTCCGGATCGAATCCTTGAAGCCGGAAAAGTTCTTCTCGACTGGGTGGACGACGATGGGTACATCCGCGACAGCCTTGATTCGATCTGTCGCCATTTACCCGAGGGGATTCGCCGCGATGATGTTCAGGCTGCCTGGCCGATCCTGCAGAAGCGGCTTGAACCACCCGGCATCTGTGCTCGAAATATTCGTGAGAGCCTGCTTCTGCAACTGGAAGCCATCGCACACGAGCAGAAACTGGATTTAAGCGTCCCGCAAACCATTGTACGCGACTACCTGGAAGACCTGGAAATGAACCGTCTGCCTCAGATCAGCCGAAAAAGCGGCCTGACGCTGGAACAGATCAACGAAGCGCGGCAATTCATGGCCCGGCACCTCAATCTGCGCCCCGGTCGCCTGCTTGTTGACGCCAAGGTACCGTCCGTTACACCCGATGCGGTTATCGATATCGATGAACAGACGGGGGAATATCGTATCCGTCTGACCGATGATCGGCTTCCGCGGCTTTGCGTCAATGAGGTCTACACCCGCATGGCGCGGGTGAAAACGGTCGACGACAATACCCGCCAATTTATAAATAATAATATTCGCAACGCCCGCTGGCTGATCGAGGCCATCGAGCAGCGCCGCCACACGCTGCTGCGCGTTTTGCGCGTGGTTGTGGACATGCAACGCGACTTCATTGAAATGGGACCGGAACATCTCAAGCCTTTGCCGATGACCTCCGTCGCTGACCAGCTCGGGATCCATGTCGCCACGGTCAGCCGGGCGGTCGCGGATAAATATGTTCAAACGCCCCGGGGCGTCTTTCCGTTGAGACAGTTTTTCACGGGCGGAATGGAAAATGCTGCCGGCGAAGCCGTCAGTTGGGATGCGGTCAAAGCCAAGCTGATCGATGTCATCGCACAGGAAGATAAAAAACATCCTCTCAGTGATGACGAGATCGTGGAAGAACTCGCCAAACGCGGCCTCGCACTCGCAAGACGGACCGTCGCCAAGTATCGCAAGTTGTGCAATATCCCCCCGGCCCGCCGTCGCCGGGAATTCTGATATCGTACCGCGAAAGCCCGCGCAGGCAGCGCCTTATGGATTCACTCGGAATTTTATCCAACTTCCGGCCGCAGACCGCGTATAGTTCCATCGCACATGTCGGCTCCGACCTATCTGCAGGGCATCTATTTCCTGTATCACGCCATGCAATATCGCAAATGTCTCAGGGCGTTTACGCTCCAGTCTTTGTCTTCGAGCCCTTTTGTATCGCTCCCCGGGCCGAGGCATGAAAAAGATCGCCTGAGAGGCGGGCGAATGCCGTTGCCAGAATTCGTCCAAGGCCGCCACGGCGGAAGGTGACTCGGTATCCGACTGCAGAATGAACCAGCGAACAAGAAGACGCAGGGAGATACGCGGTTCAGGCCACCAGATGCATAATTCAGATGAGGGATGTTGCTGGAGTTGCGAAACCTTCCGGCTTCGTAAATCCGTGCTCACCGCAACGGTCATATCTGCAGGATCAAACCCGCGAATCACCACCATCCGCACTCGGGCACGGTCGGGATGCTCGATACTTGCCAGCGCTCCAAGGAGCGGGGGAGCATTGTCCATGGTACTGCGTATTAAATCCTGGATACGGGATAACGAACCGATGGATGACAATGTTAAACTTCCAAATTCATGGCGTCGGAACCCGTCTTGAAAAAAGAACTTATCCGACGTTTTCCATTACCTGTTTACCGCGGAATACGCTTCATTCGTGCAACCTGTTCCTGAAGATAACTGAATATCTTCCGTGCTTTGGGAATCTGGTAAAGTTCCAGTACCGGGGTCGTCTCATCCAGGCTCTTGATGGTGATCGTCCCGATTTTCAGGGCTCTCTGGATAAAACCCTGCCTTAACTGCATGTCCTGTATCGAAGCCAACGATATCCAGTCAATCTGTCGGGTAAAAACGCCGGAATGCAGTTCCACCCGCTGCGGTCCGACGAAACACCGCGATGAACGCGTCCCCAGATAGATTAAAAATATGATGACCAGATCAACAATCAATACCGATCCAAATATGATATCCGCGTAGGGCCGAAGCCGCGGCACCACATAGACGGATGCCGCCAGAATGGCGATAATCAGGCATGCGACGTATTTGAAAAAATTATCCCATTGAGATGTGCTGACCCGATACATGAATTCGACCTTGGCGTCGCCGGTTGACTCTCCTTCGTCATCTTCCTGATGTCGGTCCGCCGTGGCGGGGGCACTCCCGTCGTCGCGCTCGGCCGTGTCAAGATATTCGTTGCAGAACCGGCACTTTTTTGCTGATGCAAGAATTCGCTCGGCGCAAAACGGGCAGTTCTTGAACGATTGAATTACGCCGCTGGAAATGCCGCCGGTTGCGTCTGTTGGCCGGGCGGGCAAGGGCATGACAACGCGATGGCACGTCCTGCACACGGCTGCTTTGCCCAGTTGACGCTCGGAAATCTCCATGCGACTTCCACAGGTGCACGTCACTTCCCAGGTTTGGGGGCCATCATGGGGCAATTGATCTGAAATCTGCACACTCCTCAGGTTTCCGACGTTCCCACCATCAACGAATGAGCGCTGCGTCCAGAAGATCAATTCGGCATCGCGTTGCTAGAAATCCCGCCGAGTGTGCCGATATCGTCAGACTCTCGGCATGTTGGACCGGTAGTTTTACAAATACCGGCGGATGTCCGGCCACCAATATTCCGGATGAATAGATGCTTCGCCCGTTCACCTTGATCCTCACCTCTCCGCGACCGATTTTCCCGGCGGAATCATCCATCTGCGCCGCAAACATCAGATAGCGATATCGGCCTCCGAGCCGATAGGTCACGGTGCACGGTGCGTGGAGGCCGACTCCATGGTGATACATAACTCCACTTGCCCGCAATTTCCCTCCGACTGCGCTACGATTCAACTCCAGCGCCCAGGGTTTGCCAAATAGAGGTGTCTGCTGATATTTCTCAGGAGGAATTGCCGCAAGCCACGTCACATCGCCACCACGAGTGTTAATTTCGCATACCATAGACTGCGGAATATGCAGGGTGAATCCAGACTGCGAAAGAATCGTGAATCGCCGATGTGTAAGTTGCAACGTCGATACATGAATTACCGATCCGTTGACTAATTGAATCTTCGCCGTCCGGTGTTTGGTCAGACGGGTCGGCAGACCACCGAGAACGAGTTCTTTTACCCGTGACCATGGGGTTACCTGAATTCCCAATGCACTGTGCATCTTGATTCCGTCGATATTGCAGGCCAGAAAGGTGCCTTTCAGCAGGCCGCCTCCAATTAAAAAGAGACGGTCGTGCGCCGCAGCCGTTCGTCGGTTTATTTCTTGGCCAGCGGTTCCCAAACCTGTTGCGTCGGTAAGCGGAACCTTGATAGTGCCGAAACGGGTCACGATATGAAAATTATTCCCATTGGAGGCTATCGATCTACCGGAAAGGTAACTGCCATCTCTGAGATAGACGCTCCGGCATACATCGCGCTCGTGAATAAAATCCACTCTGACCAGGGAAATCACCCGACGAAATACGGTGCTCTTCATTACCCCCGATGGATTTCGATAGATGATTGACAGTTTATTACCCGGCTTGATGGCGATCAGAGTTATTCCGCTTTCATGGATAAATCGGTTCTGGGAATTAAGCGTCGAGAATAAAATCCGCCAATCCGCCGATTTCGTATGAATCGCCGCCTCAGCCGTCGATAGGGGCAGGATACTGGACAGTGACAACACGGCCGCTGCACCGCACACTACTGCGGACAGACCGCCAGAAAGGGTGGGCCGCCTCTTTCTTCCAATTAGGTGTGTGGTCGGTGACAAAGGCATATCTCACTTTTGTAAAATAGGCATCAGGCGCTTGGGTATCTGCAGGATAATAAGCGCCATGGCAGTGCCGTAACTGCTGCCGGCGCCGCCCACCCACGCTCCGTCAGCCTGTTGACGTGAGAGCAGATTTTTGCTCATGGCCGGCCACCATCGCGCCCACCATTTCCCACCAGCCAGAAACATCGCCTGGGTGCCGTAGTAATTGCCGTAAAAATAGTTACCCTGCATGTTTTGAGGCGTTCCGGGCAGACAGCCGCTGACATAATGGACGGCGGCACCTATTATAGGCCCACTATAAACACCTGAATAAAATAGTATGGCAACTCCGGCCGCACTTCGTGCGAAATCCGAACCGCTCATCCCCAGCATGTAACTGAAGCCGCCATCCGGATTCTGGAGATGGCGGACAAAACTGATGGCCTTTCGCATCGTCCGCTGCGGAACGCCGATGCCCGCCTGACGTGCTGCCCGCAACGCCATCACCTGACAGATCGTTACCGAGATGTCACCTGGCATAACCACCGGTTGATACCGCCATCCCCCTTGGGCGTTCTGCGTATCTACGATTAAACGCACGGCCTTTTGCAGCTTATTCCGAAGCCCGGATGCCTGCGATTCCCCATAAATCTCCGCCAAAAATAGGGTCGCAAAACCTTGGCTGTACATCGGCGTCCCGTCGTTCTGCGCGGCGATCAGGCCGGAATGATGGCAATGGGCGAGAATGTAATGCAGCGCCCGAGACACATTACGCCCGTACGGCCCCTGTCCCGGAACGTTCCCCCCTGCAACAAACGCCAGCGCTCCCAGCGAAGTAATCGCCGTGCTGCCGGAGTCAAACGATCCATTTGCATTCTGACGTGCGGCAAGCCATTTTAATCCGCGGGCAATGGCGTTGCGAATCTTAGGGGTGTATTCATTTTTCAGCGGACTTGTCTGGCCGGCGCGAAAATCTTTCAAACTCGTTGCCGCATGGCCGGCATTGCAGCCAAATCCCATCAGTCCTGCGATGGCCAGACCGGCGGCGAAACTCGCTCGTCTTAAGGTTGAACCCATCAAAGCCATAGAGCCTCCATCGCCAAGTTTCATCGGCTTGACGCGATTTCCATATCATGAGTTTAACGCGATTCAGCACGCCACGCTAACGCTGTTCGTTCAACGCTCTGATGTTGTTTAGCAGGGCAAAGATGGCATCAGGGAAGATCAGACACTTGATAACCTGCGTATAACCCATAAAATCTCATCTCAGGCACCAGTAGCTCAGTTGGTAGAGCAGCTGACTCTTAATCAGCGGGTCCTAGGTTCGAGCCCTAGCTGGTGCAGTTTTTGACCCCTCATGCCCCGCCGCGTCAATCGACGCCAAATCGCTACAAACCACGCCACTGGAGCAGGTTTCCGCATCATTCAGAATTGAACCCGAGGCGACAGGCGATAACGCCAAATGACCCGAAACGGGCATAAGTTTGTGACAAACGTCGAGATCAAATCCGGGTATTCCCGCAACGCCCGCCAGTGACGCCGGAGGCGCAAGTTGGCCTGCCCGAATCGCTTATTACGCTGCGATAGCGGAGTGCGCAAACACGTCGAATTTGCCCCAGAGATCGGTTCATCGATTTACTTCGGCGTGCGCATCCATGTCGCTTTGGCCAATCTTGCGGATATGTAAGATATATATGGTTCGCGAGTAACTCATATCTGTCACATCAGCGTTTATTTAAGAACTCCATTTGATTTTTCGGGGTAAGATTGTAGGTTATTCAGGGGTTAAACGCGTCGTGACCCCGGTAAGCTCTAAGGTCAACACAGGGCAAACGCATACTCGGATCAGGTGGAGATAAGGCGTAGGAGATAGTTTTTGTCCCAG
>DAHWIP010000043.1:0-10125 GCA_027344975.1 Phycisphaerae bacterium | reverse complement strand
TGAATATGCCGACGATGGCGAACACGGCTCCCATGGAAGGTGGAAAGGGGCCTTATGGTTTTATCGATATGGGCGGCATGTTTACCATCCTCAAAGTTCGCGACGACATCACCAGCTATGCGGATGTGGGCTGGTATAAATCACTGGCACCGCCCGGAACCGTCGCCGAGCTGGCGGAAAAACGCGATCTGAATCATGACGGGATTAATCCAGATAACATCCCCGCACCGATTCCGGGACCCTCGTCACCGGCGGCACCACCGATGTAGTGGACCGGCCTTCAAGGCCGTTGTATTCGTTGGAAAAAGAGTTAAAGGAGAACAACATGTGCACTCGAATTTTTCCCCAGTCGGCGTGGACGCTGGTTGCAGTATCAGCAATCGCGATGGCCATGGTCGGAAGGCCGGTTGCAGCACGGAAAATGGAGGAGCCGTCGATCAAATCGATGGGCAACATGAAAATGGGCCCGATGCCCGCACACATTCAACCCGCCGGTCGGCTGGTTTCAAGTCAAGTTGCCATGCGCATTGTTGCATCGGCCGACCGTGAGGGGAAAGTGGTGCGGCACGGCCGGCGCAAAATACTCATGTTCAAGGGTAAAGTGGCCAAGATCAGTTTCATCGCGGTGCAGCCGGGTTTCCCAGACCAGACTTTCGAGCTCCACAAGCTGGTTGACCCAACCATCACCGTGCATGCCGGCGCCCGCGTTAAAGTGTTACTTCTGAACATGGATTATGGCCCCGGTATGTTCCACGGACTGGTAATTGGAAAAGCGGCACCGCCCTACCACATGGTGGTGGCGATTCCAGTCAAGCACCAGTTGATGCTGATGCCACTGATTGCACCACGCTCCGCCAAGTCCATCAAGCGGTCGAAATATTTTGTCGAACGGACAAGCTTTACGGCGCCCAATGCACCGGGCGTTTATTATTATATCTGCCAGATGCCGATGCATGCCAAGGCTGGCATGTACGGCAAATTCATCGTTCGTAAGTAGTATCCGCTTTGGAACCCCCTGGGGCGGCTGGAGGACACGGCCGCCAGTGCAGGGATACGGCCGATGGCGCCCGGTAAGCGCCGCGCGGTTCGCTCGCTGCGCTTAAAATGCCAGGCTGATCCGCACCGTGGCCACAAGGGCGTTGGGATAGGTTCCGCCGCCGGTATTGTCCCAATATTGCAAATCCGGTTGCAACGTCACGCCATGGCCCAAATTGACGGCGTAAAACGCCTCTATTCCCAACTCGTAGGACTTCGGTAGCCCGGCAAGTCGGCTCACATGAGCCCAGTCGGCAGCGATGCCCAGCTGATCATGCGGGCGAAAAGGCAAAAGGCCCTGCCCAAGCAGACCGGCGTTCGCGGCATAATCAATAGGGCTCACCCGGCCGTCGACGGCCGAAAGGCATAAAAATCCGCGGATCCATTGGTGGGCGCGGGGTTGCCAGAGGGTCTGGCCGAGGAAACCGTAAACGCTGCCAAAGCCTGCCTGGGCTCCCCCGTCCAGACGTTGGACTTTGCCGAAGTGGTAAAATGCTCCCAGCCCAAACGTCCCCTTCATCCCGTGGCCGAAGGAATACCCCTGGTCCAGTTCGGAGATGAAAAATGTCCCGGTAGGTTGACCAACGGGCTCGAGCGTGTTGAGGAATTCGTCGACTGCTGAGGGGTGAAATCGATCGGTGTAAAAGGCTCCAAGCATGAAGGTTGTGCTTCGCCGCGGCCTCAGGTAAACGACGGCGCCCGGCACGGGGCTGGGGAAGGTCGGCAGAAGATAATCCGTTGCAGCATTTGTTGTGGAAGGAATCAGGAAGCTGGATGTTACGGGTTGGGCGTCGAAAATGTCGTTTGCATCCATGCGTCCGAACTTAAACTCGAACCGATCGTGAAAAAGTTTCTGGCGATAATAGAGCTCGTAGATTTCCGTCACAGGGGGCGACGCGTCGATGTTGTCAAAACCCTGCAAAGTGCCGACGAGATTATTGTTTGCGTCCTGGCCCCAGATGCTCATCATGTCGCAGTAAACCTCACCGCCGTGAATGCCGACAAGCTTTCTAAGGTTCAGCGCCGCATTGACGTCCAACCTTGCCCGGTAGACAAATTTTCGCGTGCTTAAACCGCCCATGAAATTCCACGAACCATCCTGAATGAGCGATCCGCCAAACGTTATGCCAGCACTCTTGAGCCGCGGCCGAAGTCCCCACGCGTTTCCAAGCAGGCTATCCTCAGGCGCCTCCACAACGGGGACCGGGTCCACAGCCAGGGCAGATGCCGCCGTCGGCGTCGGGGAAACCGGTGCTGTTGCAGTCGCTGTCGGATTGTCGGCCGGTACCGGCGCAGAATCCGCCAGCGCTGACTGCATCGACGGTGCTGCTGCACAGGCTAATGCCGCAGTGCCGAGAACGAAGAAGACACTTCGATTTACACTTCCCATGCTTGCCCTTAAGCGCACCTCATCAAGCCTCGATAATCGCCCGGTAAATGTGACCAAGGAGCAGCAGCCTTATGATCAGCGTAATGCATCGGTATTTACAATTCGGGTGTCGCTATCCGATGCGTATTTCAATGTTATACTTTGTTATACGTCATCCGTCAACGCTTCCACGGCTCATGGGGCGCCTTGGTCTTCGTCTCCGCCGACAAGCGGTACGCAGCCTCGCCAATAATCATGACATGCCGGTATATGTGCGACTGCAACATGGGATTGGAATCAAACGTACTGCGATCCGGCGGGAGATGTCGGCCAATTTCGGCAATCGACTCCAACATATCGCGTAGAAGAAGATGATCCGATCTCACAGCGGGATCGCCTCCCTACGCACGATTTGGCCGAACCTCCCCTGCAAAGCACCCTCTGAAATCACGTCCACTTTGCAACCAAGCAGGTCGCGCAGATCCATGAGCAATCCACCGTGGTCCAGCAGTGACCGATCCGGATCGAATCGCACCAGAAGGTCCACGTCGGAGTCTTCGGTGGCGTCGCCCCGTGCTAATGATCCAAACAGTCGCACATCGTGCGCTCCGTAGCTCTTTGCCAACCGAATAATCGCATCACGCTGACTGAGGATCGTCATTTTATCCACCATGGCGGCATTTTATCCTGTAACATCCTGATAACAAAATAAAAGAATACGGCCGGAACGCCGGCGAAAGAATGCCAAATGAAAGGGCCTGAGTCCCGCCTCCATGTCCATTCATCTCCCGGCAGTTCGGCCGTCGCCGCAACTTCCAATGATGAGCCATGCCGCCAGTAGCATCAATACTTGCCCGACGACGGGCGACAGATCAGAAAATAAATGGAATCAGCATCTTGGTGCGGCTGCGATACGCCGGATATTGATCCGGAAACTGTTCAAGCATGGTACGCTCCTCGCGCCTCGCGGCAAAAATGTAATATATTGCGAATATGGCGGTTACGACCAGCGTGAGTGGCGATTGGTAAAAAAATGCTGACCCGAGCAATGCAAAAAACAGGCCTGTGTAGATCGGATGCCGCACAATCGCGTAAGGGCCGCCCGTCACCAACTCATGGTTCTCCCGCAGCGACATCGGGACACCCCAATTACGCCCGATCTGAATTCTTGCCCAAACGGCAAACGCAATTCCCAGTAATGCCACTACAAAACCGCCATAGCGCAAGATTGCAATGTCAAAAACCTCTGCCCGGTTTTGCAATCCCATCACCGACTGCCGAACTGCCGGCGTATTGATAAGCACCACCAGCAGCACGGCAATCCCCACCCGTATGACATACCCCTTCATCCAGGCACGCGATGATGTTGCGGCTCGCTTTTTCGACATTCTTGCGCCAATAAGCCAGACCAATATCACCGCAATCCACAGCCATTGAAGAATTGCATTAAGAATTTGCACTATGAGTAAGTTCTCCGGTTCATTGAACCTGCACACCAAACGGCCCCATTGGGTCGTAATTTTACCAGATCAGGTGAAGCCGGACGCAAGCCCCGTTGGGGCGGACCGGGGGGCAATACCGAAGACGGCGTTATACTGCGCAGCGGTTTGGCCACCGGCGTATGCGCCGTTGCAGGTGCCCCGGCATGAAAACCGACAATCATCACCACCGCGAATGCATTAAACAAAGAGTGAATCGTAATATCAGCCCACAGCTTTCCCGTGCGCTCATAGGCGTAGCCCAAAGTCACCCCCAGCAGGAACAGCGCGGGAAGCCATGACCACGCATCCGTGGTCACGGACAGATGAACGGCCGCAAAGATCGCCGCTGCAATCAGAATCCCGGCCAGCCGCTCGCCTCCCCGGACATGTTCCGCGTCCGTATCTCGCCGCCGCACGACTGCAATGGTGCGGATAATCAGGGTTTGCAGCAATCCGCGAAAAAAAAGTTCCTCCGCGATGGGGGCAATGATGCAGATCATCACCACCAGCGACAAAATCTGTTCCGGGCTGTGCGTTTTTTCCAGTTGTTTGAGAACGGGATGAAGCTGATTTTTTTCATGCAGGAACAATTTTTGGCCAATCTCGGACAGCGCCTCAACGATAATCAGCCAAGGCATGACACCAACGTACAGCAGCACCCCAAAGCCGACGGCTTTTAATTTCCCCGGCCCCCCAATCCCCAGACCGCGGCGCCCGTCGGCAAATCGTTGGCTTACCGCCAGTATGATGAACAGGGCGGCCATGACATCCATCAGACTGCTGAGGATATCAACTCGCTTGATCACAGATCGCAAGAGAATGGGTGTCGCCAAAGCCACAAACAGGGTGGCGATAAGCTCAATCGCGGTAAGACCGTTCGGACGTTGGGGGGCGCTATCCAGCTTGTGCGGTGAAAATACCTTCAGTTTGAGTAAGATACTGACGGATACCGCCAAGACGGCGGCAGGGAACAGGAAATAACTCAAAGAAACCAACAGCGACTCCGGTAAAAAGGAACTCAAACTGAATATATTGGAAAAAATCGTAAATACCAAGAAGCAGGAAATAGCCGCCGCTCGCCAGGTTACTCCGCTGACCGAACTCCAAGCCATGTATCGGGATTGCATGCCGGTACGGAATTTTTTCTCAGCTGTCACGCAGGAACCGAAAGGGTTGGTGAATGTCATTGCCGAGGTAAAAAAAGCGTCACCATCAGCCGGTGTCATCCAGTCCGATTTCGACCCGGTTCGTCAGGCGCAAATGTATCATGCCGCCGGCGCCGATGCACTCAGCGTGCTCACCGATGAGCAATATTTTCAAGGATCCCTCAGCTACCTCGCGGCCGTTCGCAAGCAGGTACCTCTGCCGATTCTGCGAAAAGATTTCATCATCGATGGCTACCAGGTGTGGCAGTCGCGTGTCGCCGGTGCAGATGCCATCCTGCTCATCGCGGAGATTCTTACCGATTCGCAGATGATGGATATGCTGATTCTCTCCGCCGAACTGCACCTTACCGCCCTTATCGAGGTGCACGAGATGGAAAGTCTGCTTCGCATGCGGTCGATCCTCGGCTTTCCAATGCGAAGTTACAGCCTTTTGGGGATTAACAACCGCGATTTAACCACCTTTCAAGTGGATTTGATCAACAGTATCCGGCTGGCGGAATTTGTGGAAGATAAACAGGTATTGGTGGCCGAAAGCGGTATCCGCGATAAAGCGGACGTTCAGCGCCTCGCCGCCGCCGGTATCCGAACCGTCCTGATCGGCGAAACGCTCATGCGTTCCGGAGACGTAAGCCAGACCATGGCCAATCTCAAGGGGATCATGCGGCAGGGGTAACCTTGAGTGTTCCCCGTCTTACCATCAGGTCTCCTGTGTCGGCAATAGGATCAACTGCCTGCCAAGGGGGATTGTCCCCCATCGCGATTTGCCTCTCCGCACTCATGAGCTATACTCCCAGTTGTTATGAGTAGCGGCGACACGTTCGATATTTACTCCGCCTGGATGCGTCGGTCCAATGGAGACATGCACGCATTTCTGGAGGCCTTGGCCGTCCGACTTGAACAGAGTCTGCCCGGGATGGTGCAGGTGCAGCGTAAACGCGACGGGCTTTTCGCCAAAACGCAGCACGTATCGAGTATCAGCCTGCAACTGGGCAATTTCCAATTTGTCTTACAACAAGAGCCGGCCGGCATTAAAACCAGCCGTACCAAAGTTGTCCGAGGGGTTGCACTTAAATCCGACGACTTGTCCCTGGCAGATTGGCTTACTGCCGTGGACGCCGAGCTTAAAACGGCGGCGGCAGATGCCGAAAAATCGCACAGCGTTCTGCGCGAATTTCTGGTCGGCGAATAGCCGCCGAAACCGTGCCCGGCCCCGCGTTGGAGCGGCATTTTTTCTGGCGTGAAAGCTAAATGGCTTGGCGGTAACGTAAGATCGGCAAATGTAGTGGAGGTATTTGACCATGGGATTGCTCGGCAGAATTATCGGTGGCACGCCCGATCCCGATGCTGCCAAACACCTTGCTGAGCAGCAGGCGCGAGATGCCGCATGGCAAACCGCCCTTGATTCAGGCCGATTACCCGATTTTGTCGTCAAGCGTCTCGCCGATACGCGCGCACACAAACTTCCTTGGGTCTCCACCACCTCCATCGGCAGTCTGATGGCCATGCGTACGCACGGAATCCGTCCGGTCGGAATGGTCTCCGGTAATTGCTGGTTTAATTTCGGCTTCTCCTGGACCAAGGGCCATGCGGCAGGTTGGCACGCCGCCATCGAACGCATGGTGGAAGAAGCCGTGATTCTCGGTGCCAATGCCGTCGTCGATGTGCGGATGAAAGTCTCGCGCCTGGCCGAGTTGGGGCGCGAGCAGATGGACTTTGCCGTATACGGCACGGCCGTCACCGTCGATTCACTTCCACCCTCCAAAAAGCCGTTGGTCGCAACAGTGTCGGCGCTGGAATTTGTCCGGCTGCTTGAAGCCGGCATCGTCCCTGTTGGACTCGCCATCGGTGCCCATTATGACTGGCTCTATCAACCCGCTTACATGCGCCAAACCGCAATGAATTCACTCACCGCCGCCCCGTATATGAATCGGGAAATGACCACCATCTCCCAATTCGTCAATCGTGTCCGGCAGGCGGCGTACGGCCTGCTCGCCAGTGACGGTGCACGCTTGGGCACGGGAGTGCTCGCCCGCACGCAATTTTCAGAGTTGCTCTATTTTGAGCCCGAAGAAAATTATCCAGCCGGCCGCTGTATGTATCGCCATATTGCCATGGGTACGGCGGTTCAACATGAACCGGGCATGCATCGACCTGTAAAGGTTAAAGCTGTTTTTAGCGTTCAGGATAAACCGATGCGCCAATCGCTTGAAATTACCGAGGAGGTTATCTGATATGTCACAGAATCCAGCTCTCGACGGACTGCCCAAACACGCCATTGAACGCCTCAAGGGATTGCGGGAAAGCGGCCAGAGCGAGGGAATTTTCACCTCCGATCTATCCGTCAATGAATTCCTGATGGTGCGTGAAGCCGGTTTTGAACCCATCGGTCTGTGCGTTGGCTCCTGTATCTACCACATGGGCATCCAGTACGGGCAGTGGTCGCAAAATCAGGAACTCAATGTCCTCTCCCAGGCCATGTATCACGCCCGTGAGCTGGCCATGACACGCATGACCGAAGAAGCCCAGGCGGTGGCGGCCGATGGCGTTGTAGGCGTCCGGCTTGAAGTTAAACGCCTGGAATGGGACCGCGAGATTCTCGAATTCATGGCCATTGGGACGGCCATCGCCCACAGTTCCGGTCATCCCGGTTTCAAGGGGCCGCAGGGAAGACCCTTCACCTCCGATCTCTCCGGGCAGGATTTTTGGATGCTGCTCAAGGCAGGCCATCGGCCGCTGGAGATGGTCATGGGATCGTGTGTATATCATGTGGCGCATCAGGGATTCCTCAAATCACTTGGCAATATCGGCCGCAACACCGAGATCACCCAGTTTACCCAGGCCATGTATGATGCCCGCGAATTGGCGATGGAGCGGATGCAGAATGAAGCGCATGAGGCCGGTGCTGAAGGCATTGTGGGCGTGAATCTTCACGAGGGATCCCACAATTGGCAGCCGCACGTCATTGAATTCTTCGCCGTCGGCACAGCCGTCAAACCCATTGAAGACCAATCGGTCATTCCGGAGCCGGCGTCACCCCAGATTGTCATCCCGGTCAATGACTGAAAGTGAATTTGTCATACACCATGAAAGGAGTTCGAGATGTCCAGTTTCTTCAAGCGTGCCTCGGATATTGTTGAAGCCAAGATCAATAATTTTCTATCACACGCTGAAAATCCCAATGATACGCTTGATCTTTCCTATGAACGCATGCTCTCCGGCCTGCAGGAGACGCGGCGGAATCTTGCCGATGTCGTGACCGAACAGAAATCGCTTGAACATCAGATGGATGCCGCGCAACTTGAAATTCAACACAGCGACAGTGATGCACGCATGGCGGTGCAGGTGAATCGGGATGATCTTGCCAAGGCGGCTCTCCTGGCCAAGCAGGCCGCCGTCCAGAAACTCCAGATGCTGCAACAGGCACATGACCATATCGTGGAGCAGTCGCAGAAGCTCATCGCCTATCAAAAACAGCTTGAAGCCCGCATTGATCAGTTCCGCGTGCAGAAGGAAGTGATGAAGAGCCAGTACAATGCATCCAAGGCTCAAGTCAAGGTGTCGGAGAGTATTTCCGGCGTGGGCAAGAATTTCAACGATGTCGGCGATGCACTCCAGCGAGCCAAAGAGAAGACCGAGAAAATGCAGGCGCGTGCCGATGCGATGCAAAGTCTCTCCGACTCCGGCGCCATTCCCGATCCTCTCGATTCTCGTACACAAACCGAGCGCGATCTTGATCAATTGCGCGCCACCGCCGGCGTGGATGACGAATTGGCAAAACTCAAAGCCTCCATGGCGCCCAAAGCGCTGGGCGATGGGGCGGACAAATCTGCCAGCTCGCCGGGGGCATGACTCACGCAGAGCCGGTGAATCACAACTACCGCAAATGCAAGCCGACGGATTTATCTGCCGGTGGCCATCGCCGTAAAAACCACTTTAACCGCAGGGGACGCTGGGGAACGCAGAAGGACGGGCGACTGCGCCGCCATATAGCCGCCGGCTTGCCGGCGGTAACGCTGGATCTCACACGAAGACGCATGTTACCCAGCACATTTATGTGCCGTTTCGCCACCAGGGCACGCAGATTCACTGCCGAAACCTCTGCGCACCTTTGCGCCATCGGCGGTTGAAAAAATATTTACCGCCGTGCATCGCACGGCCCCGTATTTGCTCTACTTTCCACTGTTCAACTCTCACCTTTCTGGCCGGCTCCGCCGGCCGTGCCGCCATATAGCCGCCGGCTTGCCGGCGGTAATGTCGGAAAGGGTATCAGGGTATCAGGAAATTGGGCACGGCCGTCACGCCCACCGTTTGCTCCCACCTGCCTCGGCGCGTTATGATTCTGGCAAGAATTCCATTTTGAGGCCGTGTGATGGTCGCGATCGAAGGAAAATCAATGCAGACGGCGGACAACGGGGCGAGGCTCTACCTCGGGCCCAACCAGCAGGCGTTCATCAACGCCAGGCACAGTCCGGGGCAGATATATACTTTGAGCGGGGTTAACGGGTGATGGCAGGCAGGCCCAACCACCGCTGGCTGATCGCAACCGTTATGGCCGCCGGGGCGCTGACGCTCGGATCCGTCTTCCTGCTTATCCCGCGTCCGAAACGGCACCGAGCGGGATGGTACGTTTATCAGTCGCTTTTCGGGAGGCGCAATCCCTACGCCCTCGACCGCATCCGTTTGGGCCTACCATTCTCCCCGGCGCCACAACTTTGGATACGCCATTTTCGGCCGTCGCGCCGCGTGGTGCGAATATTGGTGGGTGGCTTCTCTTTCGGCATCCCGCGGGCCGGCCTCACGCAGATATACTCTGAAAGTTTCTGGATTAGCAGCGTAAAGGCGATCAGGTATTGGATGAGGGCGAAGAGCTCCGGCGCGGGTCGGCAGGCGAGGCGCGTCCACGACCTTTCGCCGTCGCAGCGGCTGCGCCGGCCGAAAGGATACGTTGTCTTCTGGCTGGGCTCCGGCAACTATTACCTCGTGCCGCGTGGTGCGCGGGTGATACGCTGCTACCTCCGACACAACCCGTCATGGCGCACACCGCTGCGGCTGCCCGATTACAACGGATGTTCCA
>DAHWIP010000042.1:0-10317 GCA_027344975.1 Phycisphaerae bacterium | reverse complement strand
TTGTTCCTACATCTATACCCCACGCCAGCTGCGTTCGCGGCATAGTAACCTCCGACAAACACGAACCGACTATCCCGCGCTACGCAATCGATCACGAGGACAGCCTCAAAACTTTTACCCCTCTCACCTCGGGATATCCATTCGGATTTGCAATGCAGGAATGGATCCCCGACCAGATTTTCGATTCGCTCGAGCCGTCGATTTTTGGATACCAATCCACAAATCCGTCACCCGCCACCCGCATCTTCCGGCACACCGGCCGAACAAGGTCAACTAATCGGTAATAAACCGCAGAAACCCAGCCCCGTCAAGCCGACACTTTTTATCCCACCCAACCTTGTACCTCACATTGTAACCAGAAATTACCGGCGATGCTTGTCATTTTACAAAGCGAAATTTTTCTTCGCCAAAACCAGTCACGTGGATAACGTTCGGGCAACGAGTTCCGTTTCAGCAGATCGTAAGCCGTCCGCCGTCGCAACCACGTTAATGATGCCGCCGACCTGCTTAGCACGCACCAACACCATGCAAAGACCATTGAAGGCGCTTCGGTAGTCTGCCTGATTCGGTTCGTGGCAGGCGGGATCCCCGTTGCCGACGCCGGCATTAATCCCCGCTCCCGTAACGTGAAACCGCACCTTGTTGTCAGCTGTCGGCACAACACGCCCTTGATCATCGACGACCGATACCGCCACAGGAACGGTATCTTGTCCGTCCGCAGTCAGTATCTGACGATCCGGATTAAGCAGCAAAGCCGCAGGTTTGCCCGTGGTTTCAATTCGATGGCAGGCCGTCAAAATGCCTCCCGTATAACCTTTTGCCTCAATGTGGCCGGGCTGATACTGCACATTCCACTGCAGATGCTTCATGGGAGGCATGGACTGACTCCCCTGGCTCACCCCATTGACAAAAAGCTCAATACGCTCGCAGTTGCTGAAGCACCATATCGAAAGCGACTTTCCTTCACGACCGGGCCAATTCCAATGCGGAAATATATGCACCACCGGCCGATCTCCCCACCATGCCTTATAGTACATGGCTACGTCTTTCGGAAAGCCACACATATCCAAAGCACCGAAGTGGGACCCAATACTCGGCCAACTGCAGGGAACCGGCTCTCCCCGGTAATCGAAACCCGTCCAGATGAAACCGCCCGCCATAAAAGCGTGATCCTTGATCGCTGGCCACGCATGCTCCATCCGATCACTGTATGAACTGACATGGCCCGCCGCGATATCGGTGACATAAATCCCGCGATCGCTGAAGGTGTTGCGAATCTCGCTTCCAAACATGGGCTTCTTCGGATAGGTCCGGTGGAATATTCCATAGGATTGCGGTGCATAGTTGCACCCCTGAAGGTTCTCAACGGCTTCAAACCCCCTGAGCTTTTTCAGATTTTTCGGATCATTCCACCCCTTTTCAGGCTGGTGGGGAACGTGTGCGGTCATCGCACAGGTAATGGGCCGCGTTCGATCATACTTGCGCACCGATTTCATAGCCGCTGCGAATACTTTTTTTCCATAACGGGTGTCTTCAACCCGATATTCCTCATTGCAGAGGGACCACATGATGATGCTGGGGTGGTTTCGATCCCGCAATATCATTTCGTCGATATGCCACATGTTCTTGTAAGGATCACCCGGAAAAGTCTTGGGGCGGTAAACATCGCTCAATCGCCGATTTTCGTCCATCACCAGAACGCCAAGCTCATCACAGGCATCGTAATAAGCCGGTGCCATCAGATCGTGTGAACAGCGCACCGCATTGCAACCGATTTCCTTCAACTTGCGAACGCGCCAATACCAGAGGCTGTCGGGCGCACCGATACCCACGCCTACAAAATCCTGGTGATTGCATGTCCCCTTGAGTTCGACGTGTTCCTCATTGAGATAAAAGCCATGATCCGCTGTGTATCGCAACGTGCGAATTCCGAATCGCTGCTGATGATGATCGATCTGGCGACCACCGCGAAACACCTGCGTGATCAACGTATAAAGATGCGTTTCTTTCAAAGACCAGAGCAAAGCCTGCGGCAAATGAGCAGTTTGAACGAGCGTGGTCGATTGACCTGCGGGCACCGACCCATCTTTTGACAATCGCGTGACCAAATTCATGCTGGGATCATAAATACTGGAAACAACCGTGCAGGCCTGCTCTCGGGCTGAATCATTGACGATTTTGGTTTCAATGGTCAGGTCGGCAGAGGGATTCTGCCGCACATCATGCACCTTACTGACCACATAAACACCCCATGGCGCGACATGCAAAGGATCGGCCTTGTTTAACCATACATGCCTGTAGATACCCCCTCCCTCATAAAACCATCCTTCAAACCGAGTGGGATCGACATACACAGCCAGGATATTGGGGCCGTCAAAAACAGCGGCCTTGGAGATGTCAAACCTGAAAGGAGTGTATCCCCCCCGATGCCGACCTAGAAACGTGCCGTTCAGATATACATGGGCATCGCGATAAACACCCTCAAAGTCCAACCAGAGCGATTTGCCTTTGTCGGCTGCGGTCAGATCAAAACGCCGACGATACCAAGCGGGATATACCGGTAAAAATCCATGATTCTGCACCGCATGGGGGGTGTACTTCCCCTCCACAATGTAATCGTGAGGCAACTGAACCGTCCGCCAGGATGTATCATCGAAATCAGCGGCGGCTTCGGGCGGGATATCAGATGCTGAAGCGTGCGTTTGCCTCCATACCGAAAGCTTCTGGCCGGCCGGCTTGAATGTCCAATTAAAATCCATTAATTCGCGACGGCGCACGTCGCTTTCGGCAGTGGACGATTCTTTACCCAAGGCCGGAATCACACCATCAACCATGGACGCCGTCGTCGCTGCCGCCAAGCCCACCTTGATAAAATCCCGTCGCAACATGTTCTAATCACTCCTGATGTAAAATACCTGACTTCCGACTCGATTCAAACGACCCGACATCCACCAGGCCCACCTTCGCAGGGAAAATGCATGGCCGCCAGCTCCGGGCCTGAAACTGGCGATGCAAATCGTGAGTTTAAAGCTGGAGAGGCAAAACTGAAAGCGTACAAATTGAGGTAAGATTCAGGCACACTTCCACTTCCAGGCGGTATCGGTGTATATTGGTGAATGATGTTTCGTGGTAGTGTCAAATGAAGGACGAGAACAATGTCTGCAATGCATCGACCATTCATCATCAAGAGCCGTTTGTCGGCACTCCTTGCCATGGCCCTGTTATTCCTCGCCTGCCTGATGCCGATTCATGATTCAGTGCGGGCGGCGGCACCGCGCATGCAGAGCCTGCTTCCCAACGGCCCCGGACGCCCCTTTACCTGGGCCTCCAATCCCAGCACCGAGATCGGAATCGCTGATGCCCTGGAGGCGACCCAAATTACTCAGACCGGATCACTCTTCACAGGATACGGGGAAATGCTGTTCTTCTCCGGCTCCAAAGCTAAGAGAGTCGATGCACCCATCAGAACACTCGAGCGCGGCTATCTGCCGATCGTGCACTACCATTTTCGCGATCGATCCGTTCGTTACGACGTAACGCTCTTCAGTTGGGCACTTAATCCGAAAAAACTTTACAGAAAACCAATTAATTTCATTCGCATCCGGGCCTTTAATTTTGCTCACCATACCGTCACGTCACATTTCACGATTGGGTTTCGTTACAGCGGCTACAGGAGCTGCTTTCAGCGCCCGAGTGTCAAAAAGAAACCGGGACATTATTATCAACCCGGCGTTAACTTTGATCCCCATTGGATTTACGGCTTTCATTCCAATCTGGCCACGCGGTCAGGTATGGTAGTCTTTACCTATCCGACTTCAATGAAACCCAAACGGTTCCTCACATTTCATCAGGCTTATACTCAACCGGAAAAATTGAAGGTGAATGGAAAAACTCCGGTTTTGCTGGTCCGTTATGACCTGCACCTCAAGGCGGGAGATCAGATTCAGCTCAATTTCAAGATGCCGGTCAAACCGATTGCCATGAGTGACACAGCTGGCCTGCAGCAACTGCATCAACTGAAGCTATCCGATGCCCTGCAGGCCTGCCGGGTCTGGTGGCGTCGGCAGATCCGCGGGAAAGGTATGCAACTTTATCTCAATGAGCGAAAGGTTCTGAGTACTTTCCGCGCCAGCTTGATGTACCTGATGCTGGCTCGGGATCGATGGCCCGCGGAACACCCAGGCGGCCGCCCCGTTTACGTTCAGGCGGTTAATAAGCTCCAATACCACGCCTTCTGGCTGCGCGATGCGTCATATATGGTTCATGCGTATGATCTCACCGGTCACGCTCATCGGGCGTCGCAGTGTCTGCGATTTTTCGCTCACTATCAAAAGCCGAACGGGAACTTTCTCTCACAACCCGGGCAGCACGACGGCTGGGGCGAAGCTCTTTGGGCCTATGGCCAGCACTATCGACTCACCGGCGACCGGACGTTTGCCCGTCATATTTTTCCGCACGTTGAGAAAGCCGTCCTCTGGCTGCAGAAAACCCTCGCCCACACTTCTCTGCATATACTTCCGGGCGGCACCCCTGAAGATGATGAGCTGCCATCGGGTTCGGGACATATCACCGGAGATAATTTCTACGCGCTGACGGGCCTTCATGAGGCCATCCTGATGGCACGGTCTCTGGGACACAGGCGCTTGGCCGCCACATGGGAAGCTGAATATCGCAATTATCACCATGTGCTATTTTCATTGATTCGCAAAGCCGCCAGCAAAAATGGAGGATTTATCCCCCCGTGCATCGACACGTCCCGCGGACTTGACTGGGGCAATCTTCTGGCTCTTTTTCCGCATCAACTTCTATCGCCGATGAACCCGCTGGTGACCGGAACTCTGCGCCACGCAGAATCCAAATATGCCGAGGGATTGATGACATATGATGGACGATTGCATCACTATCTCACGATGGATAATACCGAGTCCTGGATTATCCGCGGTCAACAACGATCCGCCTTACGCGACCTCTATGCCGTCCTCGTGCACACTTCCGCCACACAGGCAGGCTGGGAATTCCTTCCATACCCATGGGCCAATCGGAATTATGGCACTGATCTTGCTCCGCATGGTTGGTGTGCCGCCGACATGATTGCAGTTATACGCAACATGCTGATCAGGAGTCATCGGAAAACGTTGTATCTCCTGTCGGTACTTTCGCCCAACTGGACTCAAGCTGGTGATATTCTCTCGGTCGAACACGCCCCCACACGATTTGGAGAGGTCAACCTGTATGCCGTCTTTACCGGCGACAGTATGACCCTGCATATTAACCCAGCGTTTCGAACACCGCCGACCAGAATAGTGGTCCACCTTCCATGGTATGTTTCACCGATCAGTGCCACAGTGGACGACCGGACGGTAGAAATCACGGGACATCATTTAACTTTCCCATCGTCCGCCCATATCCTTCGCGTTCACTGGCATCGAGAAAGCGGTCTGCGCGACTGGAGCTACAGCGCGTTTGTCACGCGTTTTGAACAAGCGTGGAACTCCCGTTACTTTCACCGTGGGCACCTGTCCTTCGGCAACGGCCGACACATCTGGCCCGCAAAATAGCCAATGGTGAGAAATCTCCATCGCCGCATTACCCGACGATGGAGGGCGGCATCGCCGTGCATCGGACGAGCGTCAGTGCCTGTCCGACCGTCGACCGGAGACGACAGTGTTAAGGGCCCGGATCACGAGCGTGAGTAACGGATACCAACTGAAAATTTGATGACCGCGGTCGGCAGCTCACTCGATAAATGCGCCTCGCACTGGACCTTTCCAAGCCTTGTGACCAAGGGCTGCCATCGCTACAATCCAAAAAAGATGCAGTTTGTAGATAAGAGGACGAATCGGATGTATCGAAAAAATAAAAGCATCGGCAACTTCATCAATCAACGAGTCAGGATGAGCTATCACGTGCTTGGCGCTTGCCTTGTTACGATGGGACTGATGGTTTTTTCCGGCTGCGCTTCCCAGTCCACGTCTACAGCCATGGCATCGGAGCCCCTGCCGTGGTCGCAGCGGCCCCCCACCGTCGATCCAACCTACGGTTTGCCAATTCCCGCAAACCAGTCACAAGCGAGAGTGGTCCCCTACTGGATATGGACGGCACGAACCTACAGAAATCAGGTTCTTTATTTACGTCGATCATTTAATCTGAGTAAGATTCCTCCCAAGGTTACGCTGTACGCTTTAGCCAGCGGTCGTATGGATTTGTTTTTGAATGGCCAAGAAATGGCCGATACATTTCATAAATATCATGGAATATGGACGCGAGCCTGCAAACTATCGGTTGCTTCTTTTTTGCATACAGGTAAAAACACCATCGCGATTCGTTCTGAAAATTACGGCGGCGCGGCAGGTGTAGTCGTGTGGGTACTCGCCGGACCTGAAACCCTGGACATCTCGAACAGTTCATGGCGGATCGCGAACCGTGTACCAGCCGGCAAGGGCTGGACAAAAACGGATTTTAATGATTCAGCGTGGCCGCATGCCGGATTAGTGGGGCCGTATGGTGGCGACAGTACATCATCCCGTTATGCGTGGCGGCACCTGGCGCACGCTTCGATAGCGCCCACCCTGGGTGGTCGAGCCTGGAGCACAACCATCACTCCGTGGCCACCCCAAGCCTATTACCTGGCGCACCTTCACTTTCAACCAACACGCGTTGAGGTGTTACATGGAAAAAACGCTTTCAAGGGACTGGCCGATGTCGCCGAGCGATTAACTCCGGCGGATATCGCTGAAGTTCGCCCGGATTATCAGGGGCGTTCCCTTCTGGCGCCCGCACATGGTGTGGATATCGTGGTAACACCGTCAGCTTCCAACTCCCATCCTGAATTGCTGCTGAGTTTCGGTCAGGAAGTGACCGGGCGCATTCAGGTAGAGGGGACCGGCGGCGCCGTGTCGATCGGCACAGGCGAGTCAGCAGGTGAAGCCCTGCACAAACCGTGGGGTGGCATCCACAAGCTGAATCTGGTTGCCGGAAAAATAGAATCCACACCCTACAGTGCGTTTCGTTACGCCACCGTTACCTTCAGCGGAGCCGGGCCCATTGACCTTCATACACTGCGGCTCGACTTCAAATATTATCCTGTCAAATATCGCGGTGCGTTTGCATGTTCCAATCCGCTGTTGACGAAGATATGGTACACCGGCGCCTACACGGCGCATCTGTGCATGCAGGAACAGATCTGGGATGCCCCCAAACGCGACCGGGCCATGTGGATGGGTGATCTGCAGGTTTCCGGCCAGGTCATCAACAACGTTTTTCTCAATCGCTTCCTCATGGAACTGACCATGCGAGGTTTACGGGTCGAGGCCCAGGGTGGCCGCCCTGCAACGGCCTTACCGGTGACGTACGTCAATAATATACCGGGCTACTCCAACGCCTGGATATGCGGATTAGCCGATTTTTACCGGCACACCGGCGCCATCGGTTATCTCCGGTCCCAGCACCAGTTGCTGCTGTCGATGTTGCGATACATCAGACAGGGGTTCAGCAGGAAAAATATTTTTGCCAATAAACACCATAAATGGTGCTTTGTGGATTGGGCACCGAAACTCAATGGCGGTACACCCCAGGCGGAACTGGCAACGGATCTGTACACCTGCCTCGCGGTGCGAAGGGCGGTGTTCATGCTCAATGCGCTGGGCGACAAGACCAACGCTCAAAAATACGCCCGCTGGGAGCGGGAACTCATCCGGTCCGCACACCGTTATCTCGTCGACCACAAGACTGACACCTACACCAATCTGAGACAGGTTAACGCCATGGCCATCGATGCTCATGTGGCCGATGCACAGCAGCGAGAAGCCATTTACAGACAAATTCTGGGCCCGCGATGCCCATCATGGAAGCAGATGGCCACGCCCTATTACAATAACTTTGTACTCTTTGCCATCGGCCATCTCGGACATACCAATCAGGGGCTGAAATTTGCAGAGAAATACTGGGGTGGCATGATCCGCGAGGGCGCTACCACTTTCTGGGAAGCCTACGACAACTCATGGCCGAAGAAGCATTTTCATCGGTTCCTGAAGGCGGACAATGGAGAGGGTTATTTTGTAAGCCTGTGTCACGGATGGTCGTCCGGCGTCACGAGTTGGCTCACAGAATACGTTTTGGGCGTACAACCCAGAACTGGTGGGTTTGCCAGGACGATTATCGTGCCGCATCTCGGTGATCTGAGCTGGGCATCAGGCCGTGTACCGACGCCACATGGGGATATCGTCATATCGGTAAAAGCGAAACAGGGCGCCGACTCAATCCGGCTTACGTTACCGGAGGGAGTTGATACCCTCGTCGGAGTGCTGGGCCGATCGGTGACCCTTAATGGCCAAGCTGTTACCCCCGCCCGGCGCAGCACCAGACGATGCTACATCAAGCTTAACCATGCGGGTGTTTTCCGCATCCATGGCCACGCGTGATAAACCGGTAACGGCCCCGAAATGACTTCCCGAGTTCCGCCGCAGGCGAATCGTTGATTCGCGGAGGTCCTCAAGACCGGAAAGTCGGCTACATACGTAAATATGCCGTTACGATTCTGCTTATTGAGGTGCTGGACGCCGTATCGGAATCGAGATACTGGTTTCCGTGGATCGGTAAAACGCCGCTTATTCGAACATCTTCAACTGGTGGCGTTCGAGACCGAATTTGCTCACGGAGCTGTCCACGGGAATCGGATAGCGACCGGACCAGCAGGCGGTGCAGTAATGCCCCGGCGGTTTGCCCAGCGCACCGAGCATGCCTTCAATCGAAAGATACGCCAGAGAATCCACTTCAATAAATTCGCGAATCTGATCCACCGAGCGACCATTGGCGATCAGTTCCGTGGGTGTTGGAAAATCAATACCATAGAAGCAGGGATGACGGATGGGCGGACAACTCACGCGCATGTGAATCTCCTTTGCCCCCGCCCGCCGCAGCGCCAGAATCTTTCCGCGTGTGGTGGTACCCCGCACGATGGAGTCCTCCACCACGATCACCCGTTTGCCCCGCACCACGTCCGGGATCACGATCAGCTTCATCTGGACCGCAAGATCGCGCATCGCCTGTGAGGGCTGAATGAACGACCGACCGACATACCGGTTAGGCACAATCCCCTCTTCAAACGGTATCCCGCTCTGCTTGCTGTAACCCAGCGCCGCCGATCGGCCGCTGTCGGGTATGGGGATGACGATGTCAGCATCCACCGGGCTTTCGATTGCCAGTTGCCGCCCCATCTTCTGGCGAACATTCACGACGGTATCGCCGAAAAGAAAGCTCGACGGGCTGGCAAAATAGACATGTTCAAACGCACAGTGTGCCGGCTCGGGGCGTGATGTGGTGAAATACCGGCTGGTCAATTTGGTGCCGGTGATGTCGACGGTGATGATTTCACCCGGTTCAACTTCGCGAACAAAGGTCGCTTGAATGCTTGAAAGTGCGCAGGTTTCCGATGCCACGCAGTAATAACCATCGCGCGTCTTACCTATAACCAAGGGCCGAAATCCCCACGGATCGCGGCAGGCTTCCAGCCGGTCGCGAAAGAGAAAGACAAAGCTGAACGCCCCCTGAAGATGATTGAGCACGTGGGCCAGCGGATCTGGTTTTTCCTGGTGCGTCGGCTTGGCGAGCATATGAATGACGATTTCAGTATCGCTGGTGGAATAAAAAATGTGGCCGAACTTCTGATATTCCGACCGGAGCAGCGCGGCGTTGATCAGGTTTCCGTTGTGCGCGACGGCCACCTGCCCGTCGATATATTCTTCAAGGATGGGCTGAGCATTGCATTTTCGGTTTGATCCGGCCGTGGAATAGCGCACATGGCCGATCGCCCCTGAACCGGTAAGTTCCTTGAGCACGGATTTATTAAATACATCCGCGACCAGTCCCAGGCCGGTGTGGGCGGAAATGGTGTGGCCGTCAGTGGCGGCGATACCGGCAGATTCCTGACCGCGATGCTGCAGGGCGTAGAGGCCGTAATAGCAGCGTTCAACGGCATCGGTGGGGCCCATAATGCCGAAGACACCGCACTTTTCCTTTTTTTCGTACTCCGTGGCGGACAACGGAGGTGATTCGGTGCACGTGAACTGCTGAAGTGAAAAGCTTTTGCCACCTGCGCAAGAAATATTTCGCACCTCTCCAGCCATGGTTGTAAACCTCCGCAAGCACCAATGAGCATCACCGACGGCTCAACATTATAGTCGGGCTTACGCAATCGCAAACATAAACTTTGCGCGGTTTTAGCGCGGCCGGTCCGGAATGAACCCGTATGCCACTCCACACCGAGGCGCACGCCCAGCGCAGAGCGGCTTGAAAGAGCGTTGGTCTTCATCAACACCA